>NZ_JBFOCK010000037.1:0-127304 GCF_040907765.1 Aeromonas sp. s9 | reverse complement strand
CGGCCTGCACGGGGTCGAGCTGCACGCAGCCCACCACTTCCTGCTCTGCAACTTCCTCAACCCCCTGCACAACCGGCGCACCGACCGCTGGGGGGGGCAGCCTCGCGAACCGGGCGCGGATCCTGGTGGAGATAGTGCGCGGCATTCGCGCCCGTCTACCCCGGGGCTTCCTGGTCGGGGTGCGTCTCTCCCCCGAGAGCTATGCCCATATCCAGGGCATCGAACTGGCCCATCAACTGGCGGTGGCGCGCCTGCTGGCGAACGAGGGGATCGACTACCTGCACTTCTCCATGGGGGACAGCTTCAAGGCGGTGGCGGGGGATCCCGACGGCGGCGCCCTGCTGGAGGCGGTAAGGGTCGGGTTGGCCGGGCGGGTGCCGCTCATGGTGGCGGGCAAGATTAGCGACGCAGATTCGGCGGAGCGGGCTCTGGCCGGCGGCGCCGATCTGGTGGCGGTGGGCACGGCGGCCCTTGGCAATCCGGACTGGATGGAACGGGTGAGCCGCGGCCTGCCTCTGCATGCAGCCCCTTTCACGGCGGCGCACCTCACGGAGGTCGGCTTCACCCCAAGCGCCCTCGACTACCTGGCTGGCATGGGGGTGCTGGCCCCGCGCGATGCGGCCTGAGGGCTTTCATGAACGGTATGCGCTCGGCAGGCTGTTGAGCTGATGTGACAAGGCCCTCGTGAAGAGGGCCTTGTGCGTGTCAGGCGCCGAGAGGAAGCAGGTCGGCGTAGTCGTCGAGCGCCGGGAAGTGCTGGAAGGTGAGCGGCGGCATCTGGCTGTCGGGGTGACGGATGCCGAGCTGGTGGGCGATGCCGAACTCGGCCGAGGCGGCCAGGATCCGCTCGCTGTCATCCACGAAGAGGGTGCGGGCCGGGTCGAAGGCCAGCCGCTCGGCCAGTGCCTGCCAGCAGTGCTGGCTCTCCTTCGACCACCCGAGCTCATGGGTGCTCACCATCAGATCGAGGTGCTGGGCGAGGCCGAGGCGTGCATCCTTCACCGACAGACTGGCGGGATGGGCATTGGTGAAGAGCACCACCTGCTTGCCAGCGGCCTTGAGTGCGGCCAGGAAGGGAATGACGTTGGGGCGCCACTGGATCTTTTCCAGGATCTCCTGTTTGAGGGCGCGGATGTCGAGCCCGAGCGTCCGGGTCCAGTAATCCACGCAGTACCAGTCGAGCGTGCCGTTGACCGCATGATAGTGAGTGTCCATCTGCGCCTTCGCCTCGGCCAGCGGCAGGCCGAGTCGCTCGGCGTAGCGCACCGGCACCAGGGTTTGCCACAGATGGCTGTCAAAATGGAGATCGATCAGGGTGCCATCCATGTCGAGCAACACGGTATCAATCTGGTGCCAGGGCAGGGGAGTCGACATGGGGCCTCGCGATGTCTGTGGTGATGGGAAAAACGGGGCGCATTATAACGGATTTTTCAGACATCTTTCCCCTCTTTGCCCCGTGGTGTTCGGCAGGGGAGTCGTTTACTCTTGAAACACGATTTTTTAACGAGCAGTCAGCCCCCGATGAGCGATCCCCACAAGCGCAATCCCGTCCACCTCAGTGTCGAGACCATGGCCCATGACAAGAGCAAGCCGGAGATCCTCAAGGCCGAGATCGTGGCCGAGAGCCGGCTGTTCAAGGTGGAGTCCCTTCACCTGAAATTCTCCAACGGCGAGGAGCGGGTCTACGAGCGGATGCGCGGCGGCAACCGGGGTGCCGTCATGGTGGTGCCCCTGTTCGATGCCCACACCCTGCTGCTGGTGCGCGAGTACGCGGCGGGCACCCACTCCTACGAGCTGGGTTTCCCCAAGGGATTGATAGACCCCGGTGAAAATGCCTTCGAGGCGGGCAACCGGGAGCTGATGGAGGAGGCGGGCTTCGGGGCGAGCAGCCTGACCCTGCTCAAGCAGGTGTCGCTGGCGCCGGGGTATTTCTCCAGCCGGATGGACATCTTGCTGGCGCGGGATCTCTACCCCGAGCAGCGGGTCGGTGACGAGCCCGAGCCTCTCGAGGTGATCCCCTGGCCCCTCAACCGGATCGACGAGTTGCTGGCACGACCGGACTTCACCGAGTCGCGCAGCATCAGTGCCCTGCTGCTGGCCAGCAAATGGCTGGCGGAGCAGGGAAATTAGCCCGCAGAGGGTCTGTTTGGCAATCAGAGGCAGAGGTAAGCACCATGCAGGAGTTGTTGGCCTGGATACCCGAGGTCAAGGAGATCGCCCGTGAGGCGGGCAAGATCCTTCACGAGATCTATCGCGGCGGTCAATTCGAACGCCAGTTGAAGGAGGATGCGACCCCGGTCACCAGTGCCGATCTTGCTGCCGATGCCTACCTCAAACAGGCGCTGGCAGCGCTCACTCCCCATGTCCCCGTGCTGACCGAAGAGGCGGCCGACATCCCCTTCAGCCAGCGTGCGAACTGGCGCCAGTACTGGCTGGTGGACCCGCTGGACGGCACTGGCGAGTTCATCGCAGGCAGCGGCGACTTCGCTACCCTGATCGCCCTGGTGCGGGACAATGTCCCGGTGCTCGGGGTCATCTATGCCCCCGAATCCGATCTGCTCTACTGGGCGGTGCGCGGTCACGGCGCCTTCAAGGAGGCGAACGGCGAGAGCCGTCCCATCAGCGCCATCCATCATGAACACGATCAGCCTGACTCCCTGGTGGTGGCCATCAGCCGCCGCCAGAAACTGGAGAACCTGACCCGTCGCCTCAACCCGGCCATCCACTACGAGCTGATCCCGCTCGGCTCCAGCTCCCTCAAGTCCTGCCTGGTGGCGGAAGGCGTGGCGGATTGCTACGTGCGCCTGGGCCCCACCGGGGAGTGGGATACCGCTGCCGCCCAGTGCATCGTGGAGGCGGCAGGGGGCCGCATCCTCAGCCTGGCGCTGCAACCGCTGAGCTACAACGAGACCGAGTCGCTGGAGAACCCGGACTTCATCGTGATGGGGGACCCGGATCTCGCCTGGGGTCGCATTCTGGCCCACTGACGGGTCGACCAGCTCGCAGAGAATGCAATCAGGCGACCACAGGGTCGCCTGATTGCATTGGTGTGATCCACTGGCTGGTTACGGGGATTTTAGGGAGATTCGCTAGTGATGGCGATAACGGCAGTGGATCATCACATCCAATCTGGCTGCACTGGCATAAATTTCAGTTAATTCTGAAAACATGCATTTCATCGAAACAAAAAATCGACGTGGGTTTTAATTTTGGTTTTATATTCCTAACTTTTGGTTAATGTCAGGATTAATTGAATAATCCGGGGTGAAATTTCCTCCCAATCTCACTGGTGGAACAGGGCTTTGCCAGTGAGATCTGCCAGCCTCCCTTTTTGAGAATTAAATGCTAAAGGAGCACAATGTTTTTAGATTTTTATACTACATAAAGGTGATTTATCGATGAGTTTATCTGCAGACGTCTCACGGGAGCTGTCCGGTTCCCCCTCCACCATGGCCAGCACCGGCTGGCGTCGCCACGACACCCACTGGGTCATCAGCCTGTTCGGCACCGCCGTCGGCGCTGGCATTCTGTTCCTGCCCATCAACCTGGGTCTGGGGGGGATTTGGCCCCTCATCATCGTCGCCGTGCTGGCCGGTCCCATGACCTTCCTGGCCCACCGCGGGCTGGCGCGTTTCGTGCTCTCGTCGTCGCGCCCCCAGGCCGACTTCACCGAGGTGGCCGAGGAGCACTTCGGCAAGATGGCCGGGCGCCTCATCTCGGCGCTCTATTTCCTCTCCATCTTCCCGATCCTGCTCATCTACGGCGTCGGGCTGACCAACACGGTGGAGAGCTTCATGGTCAACCAGCTCGGCCTGGCCTCCCCGGATCGGGTGATGCTCTCCGGCGTGCTGGTGTTCGCCATGATCGCCGTGATGCTGGCCGGCGAGAAGGCGATGCTGCGGGCCTTCGCCGTCATGGTCTACCCGCTGGCGGCTATCCTGCTGGCCCTCTCCTGCTACCTCATTCCCCAGTGGCAGTGGCCGGAAGTGACCGCCTTTGAAGGCACGAGCTTCCTCAACACCGTCTGGCTGGCGCTGCCGGTCACCGTGTTCGCCTTCAGCCACGCCGCCGCCATCTCGGGCTTTGCCAACGTGCAGCGCCGGGAATACGGGGAGCAGGCCGAAACCAAGAGCGGCCTGATCCTGCGCAACACCACCGTCATGCTGGTGGGCTTCGTGCTCTTCTTCGTCTTCTCCTGCGTGCTGAGCCTCTCCCCGGCCCAGCTGGCCGAGGCCAAGGCCCAGAACGTCTCCGTGCTCTCCTATCTCGCCAACATCACCGACAACCCGGTGATCGTGACCCTGGGGCCGCTCATCGCCTTCATCGCCATCAGCTCCTCCTTCCTCGGCCACTTCCTCGGTGCCCGCGAGAGCCTGAAAAGCCTGATCGCCAAGCCCACCGGCCTGCCGCTGGCGAAGGCGGACAAGCTCGGCATCGCCCTGATGTTCTTCGCCATCTGGGGCGCCGCCATCATCAACCCGGGCATTCTGGGGTTGATGGAGACCCTCTCCGGTCCCGTCATCGCTATGATCCTCTTCATCATGCCGGTGGTGGCCATCTACAAGGTGGAGGCGCTGGCCCGCTTCCGTCACCGTTGGGTCAACGGCTTCATCCTGCTGACCGGTGCCCTGGCGGTCTCGGCCCTGCTGTTCAGCCTGCTGAAATAAGCCAGGCCGTCAGCATCAAACAAGAGAGGCGACCCCGGGGGTCGCCTCTCTTGTTTCTGCTCCCTGGTTGCCTTGCCGTCGTCTCACCCCAGCTTGGCGCCGTTCTCCACCGCCTGCTCGGGGATGGCGATCACCACGGCGCCATCCGGGCGATAGAAGCCGGTCAGCAGAAACTCCGACTGGATGGGGCCTATCTGCTTGGGGGGAAAGTTCACCACGGCGACGATCTGGCGGCCCACCAGATCCTCCGGTCGATAGAGGTCGGTGATCTGGGCGCTGCTCTTGCGCACCCCGAGCTCGGGGCCGAAATCCGCCCACACCTTGTAGGCGGGGCGGCGCGCCTCGGGGAAGGGCTCGACCCGCACCAGGGTGCCCACCCTGAGCTCCACCATCTCGAAATCCTGCCAGCTTATGGTCTGCATCTTGGCTCCTCGTTGCCCATACCTTGCATGAGCCTCAGTATGCCTCGAATGCCCGGGGATTGTCTTCGGCAAAGAGCCGACTGATTACGGCAGGCGGCCGTTTTGCTGGCGCCAGAGGGAAGGGGTCAGTCCGGTCTCGGCCAGGAAGCGCTCGGCAAAGGCCCCCTGGTTCTGGTAGCCGCAGCGGCTGGCCACTTCGCCGACGGGCAGCCGGGTGCGGGCGAGCAGGGTGCGGGCCAGCGCCATACGCCGCATCCTGAGGTAGTGGGAGACGCTCGTGCCCACCTGCTGGCGAAAGGCGTGTTTGAACTGGCTCAGGCCGAGGCAGGCGATGGCGGCGAGTTCCTCGTTGGTGAGGGGGTCTGCGAGGTGGGCTTCCATATGACGCTGCACCTTGGCGATACGAGGGGCTATGCGGGGAGCGACGGCGGGGCCCATGCCGCGTCCCTCGGTCAGCAGCCCGAGCCACACCTGATCCATGCCGGCCACGTGGCGCCCCTCGGCCACCATGCGGTGCAGGAAGGCGAGGTAGTGGCGCTGGGCCTCATCCAGCTCGACGAAGGGGTGGTCCCCCAGGGCGGCTGGCAGCCAGTGACTCTCCTGCACCAGAAACACGTGCGCCGGATCGGCGGCGTAGTCGTGGCGAAGGCCAGGGGCGATGATGCAGGCAAAACCGGGGGCGAGGCGACATCCCCGACCCTGCACCTCGATCTCGAGGGGGCCGACGAGTGGGATCACCAGCTGGGCGTGGTCATGACTGTGGCTCTGCATGTCGCTCTGGTAGTGACGCAGGCTGAAGGGGGAGGCGGCAGATAAGCATGACGCGGCACCGGGCCGCGTCATTGAAAGGGATGCATCGTTTGCCATGGGCAGCCGCATTACTCGGCGTCGAAGTCTTCGATCTCTTTGCCAAGGGCTTCCATGATGGCGCGGGCCTCGGCGGGGACGCTGTCCGGGTGATCCTTGCGCAGATCGTCGTCACAGGGCAGCGGCTGGCCGGTGAAGGCGTGCAGGAAGGCTTCGCAGAGCAGCTCGCTGTTGGTCGCATGACGCAGGTTGTTCACCTGGCGACGGGTGCGCTCATCGGTCAACACCTTCAGCACCTTGAGCGGGATCGAGACGGTTATCTTCTTGACCTGTTCGCTCTTCTTGCCGTGCTCTGCATAGGGGCTGACGTAGTCGCCGTTCCACTCTGTACCCATGTTCCACCTGTAGTCGTTTGGCCGTGAGCGCGGATTTTAACCCTTAAGGAATTCAATGGCAATCCAACAGCAAAGCCATTTAGACGTCTAGAAGTGTTGACGGCTTTTTTAAGGTGGCGTAGTGTGGTGCACCATGGGCCGGCAGTCCGGCCAGCGAAAATGAGAGCGGGGCTGGACGACCCACGAGGCGGACCGGCTCCGGCAACCCATCAAGGAGAGTGACATGACCCACAAGGCCACCCTGGCGGTACGCACCGGGATTGAGACAGACACGCAGCACGGTGCCGTGGTGCCCCCCATCTACCTCTCCAGCAACTACACCTTTGCCGACTTTGGCGAGCCCCGTCAATACGACTATGCCCGCTCCGGCAACCCGACCCGCACCAATCTGGCGGACGCCCTGGCGGCCCTGGAAGGGGGAGCCGGCGCCGTGGTGACCGGCACCGGCATGGGGGCCGTTCACCTGGTGACCACGGCTCTGCTCAAGGCGGGGGATCTGCTGATCGCCCCCCACGACTGCTACGGCGGCACCTGGCGCCTGTTCGAGTATCTGGCGGCCAAGGGCCACTACCAGGTGCAGTTCGTGGATCAGGGAGACGAGGTGGCGCTGGCCGCCGCGCTGGCCCAGAAACCCGCACTGGTGTGGGTGGAGACCCCCTCCAACCCGCTGCTGCGGGTGGTGGACATCGCCGCCATCGCCGAGGCCTCCCACGGGGTGGGGGCCCAGGTGGTGGTGGACAACACCTTCCTCTCCCCCTTGCTGCAACAGCCTCTGGCCCTTGGTGCCGATGTGGTGGTCCACTCCACCACCAAGTACATCAACGGCCACTCCGACGTGGTAGGGGGTGTGGCGATCGCCAAGGATCAGGCTCTGGCCGACTCCCTGGTGTGGTGGGCCAACTGCCTGGGGCTCACCTCCGGTGCCTTTGACTCCTACCTCACCCTGCGGGGCCTGCGCACCCTGGCCCCGCGCCTGCGCACCCATCAGGAGAACACGGATCGCATCCTCGCTTTCTTGCAGCAGCAGCCGCTGGTCAAGCGTATCTATCACCCCAGCCTGCCGAGCCATCCGGGCCACGACATTGCGCGCCGTCAACAGTCCGGCTTTGGCGCCATGCTAAGTTTTGAGCTCGATTGCAACGAGACGGGGCTGCGTGCCTTCCTCGCGGGGCTGCGCCTCTTCTCGGTGGCGGAGTCCCTCGGCGGTGTGGAGAGTCTGGTGGCCCATCCGGCCAGCATGACCCACAGGGCCATGACCCCTGCGGCCCAGCAGGCGGCGGGCATCAGTGCCCAGTTGCTGCGCCTGTCGGTGGGGATCGAACACGGTGAGGATCTGGTGGCCGATCTGGCCCAGGGGTTTGAACAGGCGCAGTTGGCACAACAGGCAGAGCAGGTGAAGTAATGGAACAACAACAAGGAGAGTGTGTGGTGGCAACAGAGGCAGTCTTCAAGCGGCGCCATGTACACAAGTTCGGCGGCAGCAGCCTGGCGGATCCGGTCTGTTATCGCCGGGTCGCCAGCATTGTCGAGCAACAGGTGGGGGGCAACGAGCTGGTGGTGGTCTCCGCCGCGGGCAAGACCACCAACCGGCTGATCCAGCTGGTGGAGCTGGCGGAAGCGGGGGATGAGGCCGCAGGCGAAGCCATCACCGCCCTGCACGCCTATCAGCAAAGCCTGATCGACGGCCTGCTGGAAGGGGAGCTTCACCTCGATCTGAGCCAGCAACTGACGGGCGACATGCAGCTGATCGCCAAGACCCTGGAGGGGCAGTTTGACCGCTTCGAGCGCAACGGCCTGCTCGCCTTTGGCGAGGTGTGGTCCGCCCGTCTGCTGGCTGCCCTGCTCACCAGCCGGGGTGAGGCGGCCGCCTGGCTCGATGCTCGCAGCTTCCTGCGCGCAGAAGACGGCGCCCTCATCAAGGTGGATACCGCCCTCTCCAGCGAGCTGCTCAAGGCCCGCCTGGCCGAGCACGCCGGTCGCATCGTGGTGACCGGCTTCATTGCCGCCGACATGGAGGGGCGTTCCCTGCTGCTGGGACGCAACGGCTCCGACTACAGTGCCAGCCTCCTGGCGGCGCTGGCGGACGGCGAGTCCACCACCATCTGGAGCGACGTGGCCGGGGTCTACAGTGCCGACCCGCGCCGGGTGAAAGAGGCGCGTCTGCTGGAGCGCCTGAGCCTGGCCGAGGCCAACGAGCTGGCGCGCCTGGGCTCCTCGGTGCTGCATTCGCGTACCCTGCAGCCGGTGGCCGACAGCCGTCAGCGCCTCACCCTGCGCTGCAGCTACAATCCGGACGAAGGCTGCACCCACATCCTGCGCCGTGCGCCCCGCTCCGGCGGTGCCCGCATCGTCTCCTCGGTGGATCAGATAGCCCTCATCGAGCTCAAGGTGCTGCCGCAGACTGACTTTGAGCAGACAGTGGCGGCCATCGAGGCCCATCTGGCCCGCCATCGCCTCCATCCGCTCACCCTGCAGCGCCAGCCGGATCGGCGGGTGCTGCGTCTGGCCTACACCCTGGAGGTGGCACAAGGGGCCTTCGAGGTGCTCCGTGACTTCCAGTTGCAGGGCAACTTTACCGGCCTCATCCAGAAGGAGGGGTTCAGCCTGGTCGCCCTGGTGGGGGCCGGCGTCACCGACAATGCCGAGCAGTGCCACCGTTTCTACCAGCTGCTGGCGGATCAGCCTCTGGAGTTCGTGCAGGTGGCCAAAGACGGCCTGAGCCTGGTGGCCGTGCTGCGCCAGATCGTGCTGGAGCCGCTGCTCATCGCTCTGCACAGTGCCCTGTTCAGCCGCCCGACCCGGGTCGGGCTGGTGGTGTTCGGCAAAGGCAATATCGGCGGTCACTGGCTGGGGCTCTACGCCCGCGAGAAGGCGCGCCTCGAGCATGAGCTCAATCTGGCGCTCACCCTCTACGGGGTCTTCGACTCCAAGGGCGGGCTGCTGGACGAAGAGGGGCTGGATCCCCTCAAGGTACAGGACAACTTCCATCCCAAGCCGCTCATCTGGCCGGAGCTGCTCTCCCAGCTGGAGCAGCACAGTTTTGACTCCCTGATCGCGCTCGACATGACCGCCAGCGAGACGGTGAGCCGCTACTACCCGGACTTTGCCCAGCTCGGCATCCACATCATTGCCGCCAACAAGTTTGCCGGTGCCGCCGACAGCGAGTTTTACCAGCGCATCAAGCAGACCTGCCGCGACCATCAGGTGCAGTGGCGCTACAACGCCACCGTGGGGGCCGGGCTGCCCATCCAGTCCAGCATCCAGATGCTGCGTCAGAGCGGTGACCGCATCCAGGGGGTCTCCGGCATCTTCTCCGGCACCCTCTCCTGGCTGTTCCAGCAGTATGACGGCACTCGCCCCTTCTCCGAACTGGTGGACGAGGCGTGGCAACACGGCCTGACCGAGCCGGATCCCCGGGAGGATCTCTCCGGTCAGGATGTGCGCCGCAAGCTGCTCATCCTGGCGCGGGAGGCGGGCTTCGAGCTCGACTCCGCCGATATCGAGCTGGAGAATCTGGTGCCTGTCACGCTGCGCAAGGTGACCGCCGATCAGTTCATGGACAGGCTCAAGGAGCTGGATGACCCTATCCAGACCGCGTTCGAGGGGGCGCGCCGGGTCGGCAAGGTGCTGCGTTATGTCGCCCGCTTCGAGCACGACGGCAAGGCCCGCGTCGGGCTGGAGACGCTGGAGCCCCATCACCCGTTTGCCAACCTCTTGCCCTGCGACAATGTGTTCGCCATCGAGAGCGACAGCTATCGCACCAACCCCCTGGTGATCCAGGGGCCGGGAGCGGGCCGGGAAGTGACGGCCGCCGCCATCCAGTACGATCTGTGGCAGATCTGCGCCAGCCTCTGAGGCTGCGTGACACGATGCAATGAGAAGAGGCGCCCCAGGGCGCCTCTTCTGTTATCGGGTGGCGGAGTTACCAGAACAGCCGGCCCAGGAGGGGGGCGAGCAGCACGGTGGCCATGCCGGCGATCATCATCACCATGCTGGAGACCACCCCCTCCTCGTTGCCCATCTGATAGGCCCTGGCTGTCCCGGCCCCGTGGGCCGAGGCACCAAAGCCCGCGCCCTTGCCAAGGCGGCTGCGGATGGCGAGCACGGTGAGCACGCTTTCTCCCACCGCCATGCCGATGACGCCGGTCAGCACCACGAACAGGGCGGTGAGATCGGCGTTGCCACCCACGGAACGGGTCGCCTCCACCGCGAAGGGGGTGGTGATGGATCTCATGGCCATGCTGCGTTGCAACAGCTCGGAGAGGTTGAGCCAGCGGGCCAGCAGCACTGTGCTGCCCACCGCCATCACCACGGACGCCACGACCCCGACCGAGAGGGAGAGCCAGTGGCGGCGCATCAGCTGGCGATTCTCGTAGACGGGCACCGCGAAGGCGACGGTGGCAGGGCCCAGCAGCCAGAGCAGCCAGTGGGATTCGGCCATGTAGTCCCGGTAGGGAATGTGGAACAGCATCACCACGGCCACCAGCAGGGTGGGGGCCAGCAGCAGCGGCATCAGGGGCAGGATGCGCTTTTTGCCATAGAGCCACTTGCTGGCGTAGTAGAAGAGCAGGGTCAGGGCGAAGCAGAGCAGGCCGAGCAGGGTGTCAGACATGGCGGCGACTCCGGCGGGCCAGCTTCAGCTCGAGGCGATAGACCCTGTCCACCACCAGCGCCGTGGTGCCGAGCACCAGCACGGTGCTGACGATCAGGACCACCATGATGCGCCACCCCTCCTGCAGCAGCAGCTCCTGATAGTTGACCACGGCCACTACGGCAGGGACGAAGAAGAGCAGCATCTCCGCCAGCAGCCAGCGGGCCCCGGCACTGAACCACTGGGCCTTGACCACCCCGAGCAGGATGCAGACCAGCAGCAGCAACATGCCGGTGAGGTTGGCGGGCAGGGGCAGGTGCAAGGTGCGCACTGCGATGTCGGCCAGCAACCAGATGGCCGCCAGCAGGGCGATTTGGAAGGGGGTTTGCAACCAGCGAAGGCAGAGGGTTTTCATGGCAAGCGTCTTTCTGTGAACCTGCTCACAGTATAGAGAGGGACCAAACCTGCAAAAAATGAATTTAAATTATCAAAATCATGCCAAAGAGGCATGATTTGGCCAGCCATCCCCGTCAAGAGAGCACCATGGATATTCGAGCCCTGCGTTACTTCGTCGAGCTGGTGCGGGAGCAGAGCTTCACCCGCGCCTCCGAGAAGCTGTTCGTCACCCAGCCCACCATCAGCAAAATGATCCGCAACATGGAAGAGGAGCTGGGCCAGCCCCTGCTGAGCCGGGTCGGCCGCCGCTTCACCCTGACCGACAGCGGCCAGGTGCTGTTCAATCGGGCCCAGACCATCCTGGCGGAGATGCAGCAGCTGGAGGCGGAGCTGGCGGATCTGCAGAGCCTGCAATCCGGGCGTCTTGCCCTCGGCATCCCGCCCATGGTGGGTCATGTCTATGCGGATCTCATTCGTACCTATCGCAGCCGCTACCCTGGTGTGGAGCTCTCCATCGTCGAATATGGCGGGCGGCGCATCGAGCAGGCGGTGCTGGCGGGGGAGCTGGATCTCGCCATCACCATGCTGCCGACCAGGGAAGAGGGGGCCCTCTGCGCCCTGGATCTGGACAGTTACCCCATCCGGGTGGTGCTGCCGGACCTGCCCCGCTGGCGCGAGGGGGGCGAGATCCGGCTGGAGGCTCTGCGGGACGAACCCTTCCTGCTCTATACCCAGGCCTTCACCCTGAGCGAGCGGCTGGAGCAGGCCTGCGAGCAAGCCGGGTTCGTGCCTCAGGTGGCGGCCCGCAGCAGCCAGTGGGACTTCCTCACCGCCATGGTGCGAAGCGGCATGGGGGTCGCCTTCCTGCCGGAGCCCATCTGCCGGCGGCTGACGCCGGACGGCCTGGTGTTGCGCCCTCTGGCCCCGGCGCTGAGCTGGCGGCTCGGGGTGATCTGGCCAAGGGATCGCTACCTCTCCCGCACCGCCGAGGCCTGGCTTGCCCTGTGCCGCGAACAGGGCTGAAGAGCGGGTCTGGGGTTAGGGGGTCCCCGGTGACGCCATGCCTGTGACGAAGCGGGCATAGGCTGCGGAGTGTCGCACCTCCTCAATCTCGTCCCACACCTGTTGGCTGAGATCGGGGTGGGCTTGATGGAAGGGGTGGGAGAAGATGAGGTAGTAGGGCTTTTCGACCAGGGGAGGGGTGATCCGCTCGAGTGTGGCCTGCAACTGCGGGTGGGCGGCCAGGGTCCGTTCTGCGACCCCGGTTTGCAGGGCGGCGGCAACGGCGCGCTGCATCGCGACCTTCTTGAGCAGGATCAGTGGCTCCCTGCTGGAGTCATCCACCCTGACACCGCTCTCCTGCAACTGGGCGACGATGGAGAAACCGGACTGCGCCGCAATGACGCCATGGGCGACGAGCTGCCGGCCATCCCAGCGAACCTGTCCGCCTTTTGGCTGGTAGAGGCTGTAGCTCTCGGTGAGCAGGCGCTTGGCGGGATCAGGTGCCCCGTGTCGCATGGGGTAGACCCCTATGGTGCGAGCACGCTCTTCGCTGTAGCTCAGCTTGACGGCGGCATCGAGCTGGCCCTGGCTGACGAGGGAGAGGCAGCGTTTCCAGGGCAGGGGGGTGAGAATGATGGGATGCCCGATCCGGTTTGCCACCTCCTTGAGGTGGAACTGCACTATCCCCTCGCCGGACATCAGCAACCAGGGAGGCGAATCGCTGTTCTCCATGCAGGCACGAATGCTGCCGGGGGCGGCCATGACGCAGGTCGGCAGCAACCAGAGCAGCAGCGCCAGGCAGAGAGTGCGCAAGGGGAGCCTGCCTGACAGGGGAGAACCGGCGAGCCAGTCAGGGAGCGATGCCAAAGTCATCCCTCATCGGGTCATAGAGATAGGCGCGGTAGTCGGTGCTCTCGTCGGGCAACTGCGGGTTGGTCAGCCGGAAGATCTGGCGTGAATCGAGTCGGGCAAAGACCAGGGAAGGCTGGAAATGTTGGCGCCAGAGGCGCTGCAGGGAGCCATCTTTCCAGGCCAGTTGCAGGCCGCGCAAAAGGCGCTCGCGCTCCTTGCTGTAGGTGGCGTGGCTGTAGAGGGAGTGGATGAGCGGATAGAAGAGGGCGACATGGCTATCCACGGTCAGCCCCGGTAGGCCGGGTCTGTGGTTTTTCCACTCGCTCAATATCTCGTTGGCACCACGGCAGAAGAGATCGATCCGGCCACGGGCCACCAGGCGAAACAGTGACTCATAGTTATCCACCTCCTGCACCCTGAAGCCGTTGTAGCGCAGGATGTCGGCATCCCGCCAGCCTGTGCCCACCCCTTGCGTGAACTGCTGCAACTGGGACAGGGTGTGAACCCCGGCCAGGGCCTGGGCACGGGCGCTGCCGACAAAACAGACCCGGTAGCCGAGAACGCCCAGATCGATGGGGAAGGGGACCAGGGTGACACCGGGTTGAGGGATCTCCTGGGGCCAGCTGTCGACGATGAAGAGGGCATTCTTGCCCGGCGTTTGCACTTCGAGCCGCATCCTCGCCTTGTTCATCCTGATGGCGTCGAGCAGTTCATAGTCGCCGTAATCGGGCCGTGTTTTCTCCAGCGCCAGCCGCATCGCCGCCCGGTAATAATTCATGCGGACATCCTGTTGGGTCTCCCCGGTGATCAGGGTGAAGCGGGTGGCCGCCATCGTGAGGGACGGGAGGGAGAGGGCGAGCAAAAGGAGCAGGATTCGATGCATCTTGACCGGGTTCGGCAACGGGATTGTGCCCAGTATAGACGGGCCATTCCCGTCGACACAGCGCTATCAGGCTCTGGCAGATCTGACCTCTTGAGAAGGGGGTCATGCGGATTTCATCAAGAGACCCAGGCGACGGCATAGCTGGCGCAGCGTCTGGTTGTCGAGGCAGCCAAAGCCGAGCAGCCACCCTTCCAGTGTCTGCGGGCCCAGGTAGAACTGGCCCAGATGGCGCAGCCCCAGCCCGCAGGCGTTGGCGGCATCGGTCCAGCGCGCCTCGCCACCGGGGGGCAGCAGCACGGCGCACTGCAGGCCGGCGCCGCTGTGGATGGGGGTGAGCCCCGGGCAGTGCTCGGCCAGTTCCGCCAGCAGCAGATCCCGTCTGCTCTGGTAGAGGAGGCGGCTCTGGCGCAAGTGGGTGGCGAAGTGCCCGCCCCGGATGAAGTCTGCCGTGACCGCTTGCTGCAACTGGTTGCTGTGGCCGTCGACGGCGGCCCGGGCGCGGCAGAAGGAGTCCATCAGCGGCCTGGGCAGCACCAGGTAGGCGAGGCGCAGTGAGCCGAACAGCACCTTGCTGAAGGTGCCCACATAGATCACCCGCCCCTGGCCGTCGAGCCCCTGCAGGGCGGGCAGGGGACGCTGATCATACTGGTACTCCCCATCGTAATCGTCCTCCAGGATCCAGGCGCCGTGACGCTCTGCCTCGGCCAGCAGCGCCATGCGGCGGGGCAGGCTCATGGGGACGCCAAGGGGATACTGGTGTGCTGGGGTGCAGTAGATGAGGCGCGGTGCAGGATGATCCCCATGAGGGTTGAGCCCCTCTTCATCCACCGGCACCGGATGCACCCGGGCACCGGCGCTCTCCATGGCGGTGCGAGCCCCGGGATAACCGGGGTCTTCCACCCAGACGGTGTCACCGGCATCGATGAGCAACTGGGTCGCCAGCAGGATCCCCTGCTGGGAGCTGGTGAGGATCAGGATCTGATCCGGCTCGCACACCACGCCGCGTGACTGCACCAGATAGCTGCTGATGGCGGCGCGAAGTTCCCCAAGCCCCTGGGGATCCCCGTAGTTCATCCAGTCGCTGGCGCGCTGGCGCCACTGTTGCTGCATCAGCCGACCCCAGAGTGCCTGGGGGAAGAGACGGGGATCCGGCTGGCTGGAAGCAAAGGTGGTGCCCACCTCGGGCACGTCGTGACAGGCGCCACCCAGGGCCATCTCCTGGCCGCGGCGGGAGAGGCCAGCCGCTGACTGGGGCGGGCGCGGCGCGGGGCGCACCGCCGCCAGGGCGACAAAGCTGCCGGCGCCCACCTTGCGCACCAGATACCCCTCCGCCTCGAGCCGGCCATAGGCCAGTTCCACCGTGCTGCGGGAGATACCGAGATCCCGGGCCAGGAGACGGCTGGCGGGCAGGCGGCTGTGCAGGGGCAGGTGGCCCGCCAGGATGGCCTCGCGCAGGGTACGCACCAGTTGTTCGTGCAGGGGCAGATCCCCTTGTTGCTGGCTGGCGAAGAGCGTTGGCAGAACGGTCATGATGCGCTCCCGTTGGCGCGGGGGTTGCGCCTCTTTCGAGGCAGGGATCCTGCCCGCAGGGCATGGCGCGGCTGTGGGGCTGGTGACTGACGGGCAGAGCGGGTGGGGTGGATGGTCATGGTGGCGGCTCGATGAAATTGGTCTGCCCATATTGGCAAAATTGGTCGGCGTGGCAAGGCCATTTTGTCGCTACATTGGTGGTCACAGGGTGGCGCCAGCGGGCGGCACGGATTGGCAACACAAGGAGTCTGCATGTCGGAATACAGTGCCACCATCAGTTGGCAGCGGGGGGAGCATGAGCCCTTCGTCGATCAGCGTTACAGCCGGGCCCATGAGTGGGCGTTTGATGGCGGGGTCAGGGTGCTGGCCTCCTCCTCTCCCCATGTGGTGCCGCTGCCTTACTCGGTGGCGGAACATGTGGACCCGGAAGAGGCATTTGTGGCGGCCCTGTCCAGTTGCCACATGCTCACCTTCCTCTGGTTGGCGGCGAAGGCGGGCTATCGGGTAGAGAGCTACCGGGACGAAGCGGTCGGCATCATGGCGAAAAACGGGCAAGGTCGCCTCGCCATGACCCGGGTCACCCTGCGTCCCAGGGTGATCTTCGGGGGAGAGCAGGAGCCCGCTCTGGCCGATCTGGAGCAGTTGCACCACCAGGCCCATGAGGAGTGCTTCATCGCCAACTCGGTCAACACCTTCGTCACCACAGAGATCGTCATCTAGTCATCAGGAGCGTTCAGGATGAGTCATGTATTGAGCACAGGGGTGGCAGGGGCCGCCGAAGCCAGCGCCTTTTTCGAGGCCCAACTGAAGTTTCGTACCGATCCGGCGGATCTGGCCGCCGATCTGCTGGCCGGGGTGGCGGGGATCGTGGTCATCGATACCCGCTCCCCCGCACACTATGCCGAGGGGCACATTCCCGGCGCCATCTCCTTCCCCCACAGGACCATGACGGCGTCGACCACGGCGGTACTGGACCGGAACCTGGTGTATGTCTGCTATTGCGACGGCATCGGCTGCAACGGTTCGACCCAGGGGGCCTACAAGCTGGCGTCCCTCGGGTTTGAGGTCAAGGAGTTGATAGGGGGTCTGCACTGGTGGCGTCAGGACGGTTTCGCCGTCGCCACGGGCAGCGAGCCCGGAGTGCTGCTGGAAGGGGGAATTGCCTGTGCCTGTTGAACGTTGCAATGAGGGGGGCGACGCCTCCCTGTCCGGCGCCGCCCTTTTCAACGACTTTGGGCAGCCTCTGGGGCGTGCGCTGCCAGAATGGCGCGGCGCCGAGTTCCCTCCCCACCGCGCACTGCATGGCTGGGGCTGTCGTCTCGAGCCCCTTGATCCCGAGCGCCACCTGGGGGATCTGTGGCAGGCATTCAGTGCCGACAGCGGGGCCATGTGGACTTACCTGACCAGCGGCCCTTTCGCGGACGAGACCGCCATGGGGGTCTGGCTGCGGGAGGTTGCCACCAAGCGGGATCCCCAGTTCTACGGCATCATCGACGAGGGGAGCGGACGGGCGCTGGGACTGGCGAGCTACCTGCGCATCGATCCCCTGGCGGGCAGCATCGAGGTGGGCTGGCTGCACTTCTCCCCCGCCATGCAGCAGTCACGGCTGGCGACGGCGGCCATGGTGTTGATGATGGCCAATGCCTTTGCTCTGGGATACCGGCGCTACGAGTGGAAGTGCAATGCCCTGAACCTGCCTTCGCGCCAGGCGGCCCTGCGCCTCGGCTTTCACTATGAGGGGACCTTCCGTCAGGCGCGGGTGGACAAGGGACACAACCGGGATACGGCCTGGTTCTCCGTCATCGACAGCGAGTGGCCCGCCCTGAAAGGGTGCTTCGAGCGCTGGCTGGAGGACGGCAACTTCGACCATGCCGGGCGTCAGCGTCGCCGACTCTCCGAACTGACCGCCGCCTGCCGCTCTGCGGCGTGCTGAGGGCGACAGATCACCCGCGGGGACGGGGCGGTTTCCGGTCGGGTTCCTTGGGCGCTTCGCCCGCAAGGCGCCAGATCCGACATCCAGACGCAAGAGGCGCCAGTCATGGCGCCTCTTTTGTTTGTTCAGTCGTGATGATCGCCGATGGGGGCCGCAATCCAGTTCATCAGCCGGACCATGTCTGCCGGCGCCACCCCGACCGAGAGCCCCCGCTTGCCACCGCTCACCAGGATCTCGTCGAAGGCCATGGCGGAGTCGTCCAGCACGGTGGGCAGCAGCTTCTTCTGGGCCAGGGGACTGATGCCGCCCACCTTGTAGCCGGTCAGCTTTTCGGCTTCCGCCGGCTTCATCATCTCCACCTTCTTGAGCCCGGTGGCCTTGGCGAGCTGCTTGAGGCTGCACATGCCCGAGGAGGGCACGATGGCCACCACCGCCTGCTTGTCGTGATGGGCGAGCAGGGTCTTGAACACCTGCGCCTGGGGCAGACCCAGCTGGGTAGCGGCATGCTTGCCGAAGTCGTCGTGGGCTTCGCACTCGTAGGGGTAGAGCTTGTGGGGGATCTTCAGCTTCTTCAGCAAGTTGATGGCGGGTGTCATGGGGTCTCCTCGAACCGTGGCAAGGCCAGACAGTCTGCGCCCGGGAGCAGGATGTGGCAAGAACCAGTCTTCACACCCAATCGGGGCCTGTGTTAGCGTAACCGGGTGCCGGATCCTATGATTTGGGCACTTGTCCCCGCATTCCAATGCAATGCGCCGGCGATCGAAAGGAATCGTAGCCATGAATACCACAGCACTTTGCGCTCGCGATATCGACGCGATGGATCGATATGAGACCCTCAGCCAGGCTGACCGCCCTTGATCGGGCCTATGGCATGGTCGAGTTCGATCTCGATGGTCGCATGGTGTCGGTCAATCCCCTGTTTTGCGACATGCTGGGTTATCCCCCCGAAGCGCTGTTGGGCCAGTCCCATCTCATGCTCTTGCCGCCGGATCTGCAGGCCGAGCATGATCTCTTCTGGCAGAGGGTATTAGGTGGCGAGATCCAGTCGGGGGAGTTTCGCCGGGTCAGGCAAGGTGGCAACCCCCTCTGGCTCCATGCCACCTACATGCCCGTGACCGACGAGGCAGGCATCCTGCTGGGGGTGGTCAAGCTGGCGCACGACATTACCTCGGCTGTGATGGCCAAGCAGCGGGTCGAGCAGCAGAGCCAGCTGTTTGACATCGTGGTGGCCGCTCACCAGAGTTTTCTGCTCGATCGCAATCTCGGCTCCGCCTGCGACACCGTCTTCGAGCAGCTGCTGAGCGTGAGCGAAAGCTCCTATGGTTTCATCGGCATCATCCAGTACGAGGATGGTCGTCCCAGTCTCTATGTCCCCTCCATCTCCAATGTCTCCTGGGATGAGGCGACCCATGCCTGGTATGAGCAGCAGCGCCAGAGCCGGGGCGGGCTCATCTTCAGCAAGCTCGACAACCTGTTTGGGCACGTGGTGACCCACAATACCCTGGTGTGCTGCAACGATCTGCCGAGCCATCCAGCCAGTCGCGGTGTCTCCCCCCGTGGTCATCCGCACCTGGAGAGCTTCCTCGGCATTCCCATCCGCCACAAGGGAGAGGCGATCGGCATGATCGCCCTGGCCAACCGCCCGGGTGGCTTTGACGAGACCCATGTCAGCCTGCTCGAGCCCCTCACCACGGCCCTTGGCACCCTTATCCACGCCCGCAACCTGGAGGACGAGCGCAGCCGCATGGAGCGGGTGCTGCGCTTCAACGCCGAGCACGACTTCTTGACCAAGCTGCCCAACCGCAGCAGCTTTTTCCAGCAGGCAAACGTGTTGCTGGATCACGTCCAGCACCATCCCGCCGAAGGGGAGGCCTGCTGCCTGGCCTTGATAGATATCGACTTCTTCAAGCAAATCAATGATGTATATGGACACCTTGCCGGAGATGCCGTGCTGGCGTCGCTGGCGGGGCTCCTGATGCAGGCGGTGCGCAGCAAGGATCTGGTGGCGCGATTTGGCGGGGAGGAGTTCATCCTGCTGCTGCGGAGCACGACCCTGGAGGAGGCCCACACCATCATGGAGCGCATCCGGCGCCAGGTGGAGCAGCACACCTTCCTGTACCAGCACCAGGCGATCACCGTCACCATCAGCGTGGGGCTCACCCCCTATCAGATGAGTTACAGGCGCATGGATGACTGGCTTCAATGCGTGGACCAGCGACTTTACGAGGCAAAACGTCGGGGTCGCAACCAGGTCTCCTGATGAGAGGCTATATCGCGAAATAAAACAGGGCGCCATCATGGCGCCCTGTTTGTTGTGGATGTTTTTTTCCCTTAGAGGGGGCTGTGCTGGCGGCAATATCGGGATCCCCGTGCCCGGCAGAGACGAAAAAGGGCGCCGGGGCGCCCTTGTTTGCAACGGTCCGGGCTCAGCCGGTGTTGCGCATGCCGGCGGCGATGCCGGCGATGGTGACCATCAGCGCCTGATCCAGCTCGGGGTGCAGGGTCTCCGGGTGGTTGCGGGAGCGATTGAGCAGCTCGGCCTGCAGCACGTTGAGCGGGTCTGTGTAGGGGTTGCGCAGCTTGATGGACTCCTTGATCCAGGGCTGATCGTCCAGCAGGTCGCCCTGCGGGCGCAGTTTCAGCACCACCTCGATGGAGTCGGCAAGCTCCTGACGCAGCTGCTTGCCGAGTGCCCACAGGTTCTCCGGCACCAGGCGGGTGTCATAGTATTCCGCCAGCCAGAGGTCGGCCTTGAGGAACACCATCTCCAGCATTTCGAGACGGGTGCGGAAGAAGGGCCACTGGCGACTCATCTCGTCCAGCACGCTCTTCTGGCCGTCGTCGATGGCCTGTTGCAATCCCTTGTGGGCGCCGAGCCAGGCCGGCAGCATCAGCCGGTTCTGGGTCCATGCGAAGATCCAGGGGATGGCGCGCAGGCTCTCGACACCGCCGTTGGGCTTGCGCTTGGCGGGGCGGGAACCGAGCGGCAGCTTGCCAAGCTCCATCTCCGGGGTGGCAGCACGGAAGTAGGGCACGAAGTCCGGGTGACCGCGCACGATACTGCGGTAGTGATCGCAGGAGACAGACGCCAGCTGCTCCATCACGGCGCGCCAGCTCTCTTTCGGCTTGGGCGGCGGCAGCAGGTTCCCCTCCAGCACGGCGCTGGTGTAGAGGTTCAGGCTCTGGATGGCCACCTTCGGCAAGCCGAACTTGAAGCGGATCATCTCCCCCTGTTCGGTGACCCGCAGGCCGCCGCGCAGGGATCCCGGGGGTTGCGACAGGATCGCCTGATGGGCGGGGGCGCCGCCACGGCCGACGGTACCGCCGCGGCCATGGAACAGGGTGAGGCGGATGTTGTTGGCTTCAGCCAGCGCCACCAGGGATTCCATGGCGGCGTACTGGGCCCAGCCAGCGGCCATCATGCCCGCATCCTTGGCGGAGTCGGAGTAGCCGATCATCACGTACTGACGGCCCTGGATGTAACCGCGATACCAGTCCACCGACAGCAGGCGTTCCATCACGGCGGTGCCCGCCATCAGGTCTTCCTGGGTCTCGAACAGCGGGGCAACCGGCATGCGGAACTTGCAGCCAGCTTCCTTCAGCAACAGCTGGACCGCCAAGACATCGGACGGGGCACCGGCCATGGAGATGATGTAGATGCCGAATGCATCGGGGTCGTGCTGGGCGATGACGCGACAGGTGTCGATGGTCTCGCGGGTTTCGGCACTGGGCTCCCAGTCGCTCGGGATGAGGGGGCGGCGGGAGTTCAGCTCGCGCAGCAGGAAGGCCTGCTTGTCCTCTTCGCTCCACTCGGCGTAGTCGCCCACACCCAGGTAGCGGGTCAGCTCGGAGAAGACCTGGCCGTGACGCTCGCCATCCTGACGGATGTCCAGCTTGACCAGGTGGATGCCGAAGCAGGCCAGCTTGCGCAGCACGTCCAGCAGCATGCCGTCGGCGATGTTGCCCATGCCGCAGGCGTGCAGGGAGTGGTAGCAGAGCTCCAGGGGCTCGCGCAGCTGGGCGGTGCTCTTGACCAGATCCCTGCTCTCGCTCGCCTGGCCCTGTACCTTGGCGGTCAGGTACTCCTGGGTCTCGCGCAGTTGCTCGCGCAGCTCGCGTACCAGGGCGCGATAGGGTTCCGGGTTATCACCGACCCGGGCACGCACGGCGTCAGTGCAATCGGCCATGGAGAGCTCGGAGGTGAGCTCCTTGATGTCCTTGTAGAACAGGCTCACCGCCATCCAGCGGCCCAGCTCCAGCACTTCGGCGGTCACCTTGGCGGTGACGAAGGGGTTGCCGTCGCGGTCACCGCCCATCCAGGAGGTGAACTTGACCGGCGCGGCATCCAGCGGCAGCCGCACACCCAGATGGTGTTGCAGGCGCTCGTCCAGATTGCGCATGAATTCGGGGATGGCCGGCCACAGGCTGTTTTCCACCACGGCGAAGCCCCACTTGGCTTCGTCCACCGGGGTCGGGCGCTGTTCGCGGATCTCGTTGGTGTGCCAGGCCTGGTTGACCAGTTGCTCGATGCGACTCTGGATCTTGTCCCGCTCGCGGGGCAGCAGATCGGAGAGTTCCAGGGCCTCGAGGCAGTCGTTGAGCTGCACGTGCTTGTGGATCAGGGTACGACGGGTCACCTCGGTGGGGTGAGCGGTCAGCACCAGATCGATGTCCAGCTCGCGCACGGCCTGGATGATGGCCTCCTGGGACAGGTTGGAGGCTTTCAGCTTGTCGAACATCTGCTCCAGCGGGTCCGGGGTGCAGACCTGCTCTTCGCAGCGACGGGAGATGGTGTGGAACTGCTCCGCCACGTTCGCCAGGTTGAGGAACTGGCTGAAGGCACGGGCCACGGGCAGCAGTTCGTCATCGGAGAGGGTACGCAGGGTGTCGAGCAGGCGCTCTCTGTCTGCCTCGTTCCCCTTGCGGGAAGACTTGGCCAGTTGGCGAATGGTCTCAATCTTGTCGAGGAAGGCCTGCCCCTGATGATCCTTGATGGATTTACCCAGCAGTTGGCCCAACATGCCTACGTTGGCCCGTAGTGCGGCGTACTTTTCGTTCATTCCACATCCTTATTTTGTTGGTGCCTCCTGACCTTCCAGGCGGGAGGCGACCTCACTTATTGTTGTGCGATTACAACATATGCTCCGTCATCTTAGGGGGACAATCTACCCAGATTGTCTGCGCAAGGTCAAATAACAAGCCGATTCAGAACATGTATTTCCCTCACCTGTCCCAAGGCGCCTGTCATGTAACTTACTTACATCCCTATTTGGCTAGACGCAGAAGCGCCGGATCAGGTGCTGCAGCACCGCCGTGGTCGGTTTGACGAACGACAGATCCAGGTATTCATCGGGCTGGTGGGCCTGGGTGATATGGCCTGGGCCCATCACTATGGTCTCGCAACCCAGTTGCTGGATAAAGGGGGCTTCGGTGCAATAGTTCACGGACTCGGCGGCCCGGCCGCTCGCCTTTTCCGCCTCCCGCACCAGCTCGGAGTCATCCTGGCAGGCATAGGCCGGAATGGGTTCGTGCAGGTGCTGCAGGTGCAGGCAGCCGGGCTGGTGGATCTCGATGGGGGAGAGCGCCTCTTTCAGCATGCCCATCAGCTCGTCGGGACCCACCTGCGGGGTGGGACGCATGTCGATGTGCAGCTCGCAGCAGCCGCAGATGCGGTTCGGGCTGTCGCCCCCCTGGATGTAGCCGAGGTTCAGGGTGGGCTGGGGCACGGCGAAGCGATGGTCGGCGTACTTCTCCTTCAGATCCTGCTGGAGCCTGAGCACCTGACCCATGGCCTTGTGCATGATCTCCATGGCATTGACGCCGTTGGCGGGATCCGAACTGTGGCCGCTTCGGCCTGTGATGCGAATAGCTTCCGACATGTGGCCCTTGTGGGCCACCACGGGCACCAGCCCGGTGGGTTCGCCGATCACCGCGTAATCGGGTTTGAGTTCAGCTGCGGCGGCGATGGCGCGGGCCCCGGCCATGGTGGTCTCTTCATCGGCGGTGGCCAGGATGCGCAGCGGCTTGCTCAGGGTCTTGAGGTCGACCTCCTTGAGCGCTTCCACGATAAAGGCGAAGAAGCCCTTCATGTCGATGGTGCCGAGCCCGTACAGGCGGTTGCCCTCTTCGGTCACCTTGAAGGGGTCTTTGGTCCAGGCTCCTTCATCGAAGGGAACGGTATCCGTGTGACCCGCGAGCAGCAGCCCCCCTTCTCCCTGACCATAGGTCGCCACCAGGTTGAACTTGCCCGGCAGATCCGGCAGGGCCGTGACCTCGCACTGGAACCCAAGCTGGCCGAACCAGTCGGCCAGCAGCCGGATCACCGCCTCATTGCTCTGATCCCAGCGAGTATCCGTGCTGCTGATAGAGGGAATCGCAATAATATTCTTATAAAGTGAAAAAAAATCCAGTTTGGCCATCAGCTCCTCCTTGCGTCCCCGGAGTGTTTCTGTTAGAAAATACAAATGCAAAGTGAGTGCATGAATATTCTGTTCGAGTGCTCATCGACAAGGCCTCTAGTTGTAAGGGAAAGTTAATGTTCTGTCACCTGATCTGTAACCGACGACGCATATCCGCCTGAATTGCCCCTCCGCACTCGTTGCATCAAAGGGGCGATAGCCGACCCCTTGCACCGCAGCACCATGCTGTGAATTTCGAACCCAGACTTGGAATACTCAAACATGCTTAAGACCGTTATCGTCGGTGCCAGTGGCTACGCGGGGGCCGAACTGGCCGCTCTGGTCCAGAACCATCCACAACTCGAGCTGTTCGGCCTCTATGTTTCCGCCGGCAGCCAGGACGCCCACAAGCGCTTCTCTTCCCTGCATCCCCAGTGGGTGGGCAAGCTGGATCAGCCGCTGCTGCCCCTGGACGAAGACGGCATGACCCGGATCCTGACCCAGGCCGATCTGGTGGTGCTGGCCACTGCTCACGAGGTGAGTGCAGAACTCGCGCCCAAGTTCCTGGCCAAGGGGTTGCCGGTGTTCGATCTCTCCGGTGCCTTCCGGGTCAACGATCAGCAGTTCTACTCCTCCTTCTACGGCTTCACCCACGAGAATGAGCAGTGGCTGGAGCAGGCCGCCTACGGTCTGGCCGAGTGGAATGCCGATGCCGTCAAGGCCGCTCAGCTGATTGCCGTGCCGGGATGCTACCCGACCGCCTCCCTGTGCGCTCTCAAGCCGCTGCAACAGGCCGGGCTGATTGCCCAGGGGTGGCAGCCCATCATCAATGCGGTTTCCGGCGTCTCCGGGGCCGGTCGCAAGGCCGCCATCAACACCAGTTTCTGCGAAGTGAGCCTCAATCCCTACGGCACCTTCAATCACAGGCACCAGCCGGAGATCAGCCACCACCTCGGCAAGGAGGTGCTGTTCCAGCCCCACCTCGGCAACTATGTGCGGGGCATCCTGGCCACCATCTATGTGCAACTGGCGGAAGGGGTGACGCCGACCCAGGTGGATCAGGCCTACCTCAAGGCCTACGAAGGCAAGCCGCTGGTACGCCTCACCGGCCAGATGCCCTCCATCCGCGGCGTGGCGAGCACGCCCTACTGCGACATCGCCTGGCAGCAGCAGGGCAACATGCTGGTGGTGGTTTCTGCCATCGACAACCTGCTCAAGGGGGCCGCCTCGCAAGCCATGCAGTGCATAAATATCAAGTTTGGTTTTGAACCGGCCACCGGCCTGATTTAACGCTTTAAGAAAGGATCGAGAAGATGGACAAGCAGACGCTGGTAATCAAGTTGGGTGGTGCCCTGATCGAGAACGACGAGGCCCTGACCGCCCTGTTCGCCACCCTGAAGACCTTCCTGGATGATCAGCACCGTCCTCTGGTGCTGGTGCACGGTGGTGGCTGCCTGGTGGACGACCTGCTCAAGGGGCTGGGCATGACCTCCACCAAGAAGAACGGCCTGCGGGTGACCCCGTTCGAGCAGATCCCCGTGATTGCCGGTGCCCTGGCCGGTACCGCCAACAAGATGATGATGGCCAAGGCCATCTCCACCGGCATTCCTGCTGTGGGTCTGTGCCTCGCCGACGGCGGTCTGTGCCAGGTGACCCAGCTCGATCCGGATCTCGGTGCGGTCGGTGACTGCAAACCGGGCAACCCGGCGCTGGTGGCCGGCATCCTGGGGCAGGGCTTCCTGCCGGTGGTGAGCTCCATCGGCATTACCGCCGACGGACAGATGATGAACGTCAATGCGGATCAGGCGGCCACCGCCATCGCCGAAGCGCTGGGCGCCGATCTGGTGATGCTGTCGGATGTGAGCGGCATTCTGGATGGCAAGGGCAAGCTGGTGCCGCAACTGGACAAGCAGAGCGCGCTGGACCTGATGGAGAAGGGCGTTATCACGGATGGCATGGCCGTCAAGGTGAAAGCCGCCCTGCACGCCGCCGAAACTCTGGGCAAGCCGGTCTGTGTCGCCAGTTGGCGCTACCCGGATCAGCTGCTCAAGCTGCTGGCTGGCGGCGCGGTCGGCACCCAGGTCACCCTCTGATCTCCACCGGGAAAAGGACAATCCGATGCAACATCTTCTGAAAGACAGTGATTTAAGCAAGGCCCAGATCGAGGCGCTGCTGGCGCTTGGCAAAGCGGTCAAGGCCGATCCGAAGAAATACAGCCAGGCCCTGGCGGGCAAGAGCGTGGTCACCCTGTTCGAGAAGCCCTCCCTGCGTACCCGGGTCACCTTCGACATCGGCATCGCCAAACTGGGTGGTCACAGTGTCTATCTGGATCAGCAGAACGGCGCGCTCGGCAAGCGGGAGTCGGTGAAGGATTTCGCCAGCAACCTGTCCCGCTGGTGTGACGCCATCGTCGCCCGGGTGTTCGATCACCAGACCCTGGTCGAGCTGGCCGAGTTCGGCTCGGTGCCTGTGGTCAACAGCCTGTGCAACCTCTACCACCCCTGCCAGGGGCTGGCGGATTTCATGACCATCAGCGAGCACTACAGCGATCTGTCCAAGGTGAAGCTGGCCTATCTCGGCGATGGCAACAACGTGAGCCACTCCCTGCTGCTGCTGGGGGCGACCCTCGGCACCGATGTGACCCTGGTCTGCCCGAAAGGCCATGGCCCGGATACCCAGATCTTCCTGCAGGCCCAGGCGCTGGCAGCTCAATCTGGCGCGACCATACATATCAGCGATGATGTCGCGGATATCGAAGGCTTTGACGTGGTTTATACCGATACCTGGGTTTCCATGGGTGACAACACACCAATGGAGCAGGTAAAAGATATCTTCATGCCTTATCAGATCAACCAGGCCCTGCTCGATCGGACCGGCATCCAGCACGTGCTGCACTGCCAGCCGGCCCACCGGGAGCTGGAGATCACCTCGGAGGTCATGGACGGCCCAGCCTCCCTCATCATGGATGAGGCAGAAAACCGGATGCATATCCAGAACGCCGTGCTGCTGACCCTGTTCGGACAGGGCCAGAAGTAATCCGGCAACCGACCCGGAATCACCCCTTTTTATCGAATCATCACGGAGAGAAGTAAATGAGCGGAATCAACAAGATCGTACTGGCTTACTCGGGCGGACTGGATACCTCGGCCATCATTCCCTGGCTGAAGGAGCACTATGACGCTGAAATCATCGCCTTCGTCGCCGACGTGGGCCAGGAGCGTGACGATCTGGAAGGGATCGAGCAGAAGGCCATCGCCTCCGGCGCGGTCAAGTGCATCGTCAAGGATCTGCGGGAAGAGTTCGTCAAAGAGTATGTCTACCCGACCCTGAAGACCGGCGCCGTCTATGAAGGCACCTACCTGCTGGGCACCTCCATGGCCCGTCCGGTGATCGCCAAGGCGATGGTCGAGGCTGCCCTGGCAGAAGGGGCTGATGCCATCTCCCACGGTTGCACCGGCAAGGGCAACGACCAGGTGCGGTTCGAAGGGGCGGTAGCTGCTCTGGCGCCCCAGCTGAAAGTGATCGCCCCCTGGCGGTTGTGGGACATGCGCTCCCGGGAAGATCTGCTGGCCTATCTGGAAGCCCGCAACATCCCCTGCAAGGCGACCCTGAAGAAGATCTATAGCCGTGACGCCAACGCCTGGCACATCTCCACCGAGGGTGGCGAGCTGGAGAGCACCTGGAACGAGCCGTCCGAAGCGGTCTGGCAGTGGACCGTCTCTGCAGAGGATGCCCCGAACGAGCCGGAATACGTCAAGCTGACCGTGGCCAAGGGCGAAGTGGTCGCCGTAGACGATCAGCCGCTCAGCCCGCACCAGATCCTGACCACCCTGAACGAGCGTGCCGGCAAGCACGGCGTGGGCCGGATCGACATCACCGAGAACCGGATGGTGGGCATGAAGTCCCGTGGCTGCTACGAGACCCCGGGTGGTACCGTGATGGTTGCCGCACTGCGCGCCGTGGAAGAGCTGGTACTGGACAGACCGACCCGCGCCTGGCGGGAAAAACTCGGCGCCGAGTTCTCCCACCTGGTGTATGACGGTCGCTGGTTCACCCCGCTGTGCAAGGCCATTGTCGCCTCCGCCAACGCCATTGCCGAGGAGCTCGACGGTGAAGTGGTGCTGAAGATGTACAAGGGTCAGGTCACCGCGGTGCAGAAGAAGTCGCCGAACAGCCTCTACTCCGAAGACTTCGCCACCTTCGGTGCCGACGAAGTGTACGATCAGAGCCATGCCGAAGGCTTCATCCGTCTCTACACCCTGGCGAGCCGGATCCGCGCCATGAAAGAGCAGCATCAAGCCATCGGTGGCGACCATACCCACGGCTAAACAAGCGCTATCACCCGTTGATTCGAGGGGGCATGGCCCCCTCTTCTATAGGCAGAGGGCATGGCCCCTGAGCCATCATCGGCAGGTGTGACAAGAGCGGCAGCGCCCCGGCCGCTTCTGTGAGATAACAGGGGAGGTTTTCGAATTATTTGGTGTGCTTTGCCCCCTTCTCCCCTTGCGGGAGAAGGGTTGGGGATGAGGGGGAGGTCATTGGCCATTCCCCTCACCCTAGCCCTCTCCCAGAGGGAGAGGGGACCGGCTCGTAGCTGCTGGATGTGACGTGTTTAACGGCAACAGCGTCGCTCACCACCGCACTGTTATGCAGAAAAAAACAGGGCAAGATTTTTTGCGCGCAGGCCAAGGGGCTGCGCCAGTACGGCAGGCGCAAGGGCGCCGCCGACAACGCATTCAAGGAGAGCAGTATGGCACTTTGGGGTGGACGCTTCAGTCAGGGAGCCGATAGCCGGTTCAAGCAGTTCAACGATTCGCTGCGGTTCGACTACCGTCTGGCGGAGCAGGATATTCAGGGCTCCATGGCCTGGGCCAAAGCGCTGGTCAAGGTGGGCGTGTTGACCGAGGGTGAGCAGGCCAAGTTGCAGCAGGCGATGGAAGTGCTGCTCGCCTCCGTGCAGCAGGATCCCCAGCAGATCCTGAACTCGGACGCCGAAGACATCCACTCCTGGGTCGAGAGCCAGCTCATCGACGCCGTCGGCGCCCTTGGCAAGAAGCTGCACACCGGCCGCTCGCGCAACGATCAGGTCGCCACCGACCTGAAACTCTGGTGCAAGGCCCAGGGCGAGCTGCTGCTCGCCTCCATTACCGCCCTGCAACAGGGGCTGGTCACCTCCGCCCGCGCCAATCAGGCCGCGGTGCTGCCCGGTTACACCCATCTGCAGCGGGCCCAACCGGTCACCTACGCCCACTGGGCGCTGGCCTATGTGGAGATGCTGGAGCGGGACCATTCCCGGCTGCAGGATGCCCTCAAGCGCCTCGACACCAGCCCGCTCGGCTGCGGCGCCCTGGCGGGCACCGCCTACGCCATCGACCGCGAAGCCTTGGCGCTCGACATGGGCTTTGCCGGCGCTACCCGCAACAGCCTGGATTCGGTGTCCGATCGGGATCACGTGGTGGAGCTGATGCACGTCGCGTCCCTCTCCATGACCCACCTGTCGCGCTTTGCCGAAGATCTCATCTTCTACAACACCGGCGAGGCGGGCTTTGTCGAGCTGTCTGACGCCGTCACCTCCGGCTCGTCCCTGATGCCCCAGAAGAAGAACCCGGACGCGCTGGAGCTCATTCGTGGCAAGACCGGCCGGGTGGTCGGCGCCCAGATGGGTATGCTGATGAGCCTCAAGGCGCTGCCGCTGGCCTACAACAAGGACATGCAGGAAGACAAAGAGGGGCTGTTCGACGCCCTCGACACCTGGCACGACTGCCTCGATATGGCGGCGCTGGTGCTGATCGATCTGAAGGTCAATGGCGAGCGGACCAAGGCGGCGGCCCAGGGCGGCTACGCCAACGCCACCGAGCTGGCGGACTATCTGGTGGCCAAGGGCATTCCGTTCCGCGAGGCGCACCATATCGTCGGTGAGACCGTGGTCTATGCGATCCAGGTGAAAAAGCCCCTGGAAGAGCTCTCCCTCCCCGAGTTCCAGCGCTTCAGCCCCGTGGTGGGGGAGGATGTTTACCCGAACCTGGAGCTGGAAGCGACCCTGGCCAAGCGGGTTGCCAAGGGAGGCGTCGCTCGCGAGCAGATAGAGGCAGCTCTCACCGCCGCCGAGGCCTGGCTGGCCAAACGGGCGGGTTAAGCCAATCGGCTTGCCATGGGAACAAGAAGGCAGAACGGCAACCCCAGGGTTGCCGTTTTTTTATGGGCACGCCTCGGCGCCGTGAGGCGCGTTGACCAGGCGCTGTTCAGCCCCTGTGTCCGGCGCTGGCCTGATGCACGGCGTCCGTGAGCAGTCGTTGCAACTGGCATCTGGCCTCGTCGGCTTCATGGCTGGCGGCGAGCAGCACCACCCCCAGGGTGCCCGGTGAGGGCAGCACGTCGCCGAGGAGGGCGAGACTGGCCGGCATGCCGATGGGGGAACGCACCGTGATCCCGAGCCCAGCCTGCACGGCGGCCCAGATCCCGCCCAGGCTCTGGCTGGTGAAGGCGATCCGCCAGGGGATCCCTGCATCGTCGAGGGCGCGGATGGCCCGTGCCCGCATCAGGCAGGGGGCATCGAAGAGCACCAGGGGCAGGGGCTCCCCGCGCGCGAGCAAAGGGGCGGGGTCCCACTCGGGGTGGGCAATCCAGGCCAGTTGCACCACCTCGATGAGGGAAAGATCCTCCCGCTCTCCCTGTGGCTGCCAGGCGAGAGCCATGTCGAGGGTGCCTTCCCTGATCCCCTGCACCAGGGCCCCGTTGCGATCGATGCGGGTCGTCATGCGCAGGGCCGGGTGCTGGCGACAGAGGGGTCCCAGCACGGCGGGGAGCAAAGATTCACCGAAGTCCTCCTGCACCCCGAGCCGGATCTCCCCTTGCAGCAGTTCCCCTTTGAGGGCGAGTACGGCTTCGTCATTGAGCGCCAGCAGCCGCTTGGCGTAGCCCAGCAGGCGCTCACCGCTGGCCGTCGGCACCAGGTGACGTCCCTGCTTCATGACCAGATCGGTGCCGCACTGCTGTTCGAGTTTTTTCAACTGGGCGCTGACCGCCGAGGTGGAGCGGCACAGCCGCTGCGCCGCCAGCGCAAAGCTGCCGCACTCCAGCCCCAGCACGTAGCTGCGCAGGGCATCGAGATCCAGGCTGGGGGGAAGGGGTGACATAACTATCCTTATAATCGGGATGATTGGTCTTTAATATTTCGATTTTTTAAATTGTAGCAGTGAGGGAGAGTGGCTTCATCCACCAAGGAGATTGCCATGACACCCGATGTTCCCGATCGCGCCACCCTGGCGCAGCTTGCCCCCCGACTCGCCCGACTGGCGGAAGAGACGCTGTTTGGCGATATCTGGCAGCGCCCCACCCTCTCGGCCCGCGAGCGCAGCCTGATCACCCTGGCCATCCTGGCGTCACTGGGCCGGGTGCAACAACTGCCCTGGCATATTGCATTCGCCCGGCAAAACGGCCTGTCCCGGGATGAGCTGGAAGAGCTGTTCACCCATCTTGCCTTCTACGCCGGTTTGCCCGCCGCAGTGACGGCCGTGGGCTATCTGCCCCCCCGCGAGGAGGTGACCCCATGCCGCTGACCCGTATCACCCTGTGCGAGGGGATGAGCGACGCACACCTGCAACAACTCAGCGCCCTCTACCACCAGACCCTGGTGGAGGTGTTCGAGGTGCCGCCGAAGGATAAATTCCAGATCCTCGAGATCTTGCCTGCCAGTGCGCTCATCTATGACCCCCACTACCAGACCGGCCGCCGGGACCAGGGTTTCATCCTCTTCCAGATCCTGGCGGGCAAGGTGCGCAGCACCGTAACCAGGGAGCGGCTTTATGCACGTCTCGCCGAGCGCCTTGAGGCCGAGCTTGGGATCCACCCCGACAACCTCATGGTGGTGATCCAGCAGACCGATGCCGCGGCGTGGAGTTTCGGCCAGGGCCGGATGTTCAGACAGGAGGTGGCCTCATGATCGCCATGCACTACCGATTCACCCTGCCCGCAGACTACGACATGGCGCTGATCGAGCAGCGGATCGCCAGCAATGGCGCCAGACTGGACGGCTTTCCCGGTCTGTTGTTCAAGGCCTATCTCTACAGCCGTCAGGACGATGGGGCCCTGCCGGGGCAGGAGAACCGCTATGCCCCCTTCTATGTGTGGCACAGCGCCGAGGCGATGCACCGATTCCTGGCAAGCGAGGGATTCGCGGCGCTCACCCGGCATTTCGGCTGGCCCCGCATCGAGACCTGGCATCTGCTGCGGGCGCCGGATCCGGCCTCCCTCGACGGGGCTTGCATGGCCAGGCTGCGGCGCACCAAGGTCGCTTCCCACGACCAGCTGGCCGACCTGCACGGCGAGGCCATGGTGAGCGGCTGGGATCTCACCCGATGGGAATGGCTGGAGGCGGATTTTCTCCCGTCCCCCTCATCGCCCTTGCCTGGCGGGGGCGAGATCTACCGTGTCGGCTATCTGGCGAAGGGGGGCGGGGGGGTAAAGCGGAATTATCTTTGTCATTGAGGTTATTTTTCCATTCACTTGGGCTGTGAAAGTGATATTCGCATCGTGAACATAGGGTGTTATATCGCGCTTGTGGATGATGATGTGGCATTGCGGCCACCTGCGGCAATGAACTGGCTCAGTGGGACACATTCAGGGTGACGGCCCGCGCCGGGCAGGGCATGATCCCGCTGCAATGCGTATGGACGCGTCAACCGGATCAAGGAGTTCCCATGTACCTGCCACCCCATTTCGCCGTTACCGACCCCGAGGCGCTGCACCAGCTGATGCAGGCGCACCCCTGGGGGCCCTGATCACCTGTGGTGAAGGGGGGCTGGATGCCAACCACCTGCCGTTCGAGTTCGATGGGGAGCAGGGGGCCCACGGTGTGCTGCGGGCCCATGTGGCCCGCAACAACCCACTCTGGCAGGAGGTGAAAGAGGGCGACGAGGTGCTGGTGATCTTCAGAGCCGCCGAGGGTTATATCTCTCCCAGCTGGTATCCGGGCAAGCAGGTGCATCACCAGCAGGTGCCCACCTGGAACTATGCCGTGGTGCACGCCCATGGCCGTATCCGGGTGAGGGACGATGCCCGCTTCGTGCGTCGCCTGCTCGCGACCCTGACCCGTACCCACGAGGCGGGAGAGTCCATTCCCTGGAAGATGGCGGATGCACCGAGAGACTATCTCGAGACCATGGTGCAGGCCGTGGTGGGCATAGAGATCGAGATTGAGCGGCTGGTCGGCAAGTTCAAGCTGGGTCAGAACAAAGAGGCGGCGGATCGCCTGGGAGCGGCCAATGCCCTGCAGGAGCGCGGGCAGAGCACGCTGGCAGAGGCGATGCTGAGTCCACCTTCCTCACTACCCTAGCGTGGCATCATGGGATCCGGCCCGACAAAAACGGCAACCTCTAGGTTGCCGTTTTTCATGGTTCCACTCCCGTTCACGCGCTGGCATTGAGCAGTTTGCCGACACCTTCCCCCTTGCCATTGGGCAGGGTTTGCTTGAAGGCGTAGAGCAGCTGATCGAGGTTGAGGTCGCTGTTGCCAAGGGAGCCTTTGAGGGTGTCGAGCTCGCTCTGCAGCGCGTCGAGGCGGGTGCTCTGGGTGCCGTCTGCCAACTGGATGCGGGCGGCATCGATGGCCTGGGGCAGCGACTGGCCCGAGGATTCCTGGCCCAGGGTCTGCATCAGCGCCCCCATGAAGTGGTTGATGGCAGGGCGGTTCTGCTCGCTGTCAGCCTCCTGGATGCCAAGGCGCTGGAACAGGCTCTGCACCGTGGGGGCAAGGTGCTCTTCCTGCACGGCAGGCTCGGTCTGGGCGGGCGGCGTGCTGTCGCCCAGCAGCTTGCTGCCGAGCTTGATGGCAAGGGAGGCGAGGGGAAGCAGGGTGCCGATGGCGATCATGATGTCACTCTCCGTACGACTGATGTCATGACGGAGCAGGGAACGGGCCAGCTTGGCGATCATTCAGCCGAAAAATGGCAGGGGATTGATCCTGCTGTGAATTTCGTTTTTGCCAGGCAGAGGGCGAGCGGGTGCGAACGGGGGCGGCGGCAAACCCTTGCAGCCCGGGGGCTGGTTGGTTTGCCACCCGGCTTGCCGGATCAGAGATCCTTGAACGGGCGGCGCTTCTCCTCCTCGATGACGATGGCCTCCAGATTGGCGATGCGCTCCTGCAACTCCTTGATGATCATGTCCTGCTTGCCGAGACGGTCGGTAATGCGGGCATCCCCCATCTGGTAGCGGGCGCGCTTGGTGAGATAGCTGAACGACACGCTGATAAAGACGATCAGAACGATACCTGTCCACATGGTCATGAATGACTCCTTTCAAGATTTGAACGAGAGGATCTGTCTCCCGCGCTGTCGTTGTCTCATACCCGACCTTGGGCGGCAATGCCCGCTTGGTTGTTCAGAGCGGCCAGAGCGGCCAGCCGAGCCAGATCCCGAGCAGCAGCAACTGCCCCCAGACGATGGCCCAGAACCGCAGGCGGTAGCTCCCTTTCTGGGTCTTGTGGCGCAGCCACTGGCGGGCGACCAGGGCGCCGGGCCAGCCGCCGCACAGCTCAAGCAGGTGCAGGCGGGCCTCGGGCACGCGCCAGCCGCCACGAATGGCCTGGCGCTTGTCCCAGGCGTAGGCAGCCAGGGTCAGCAGGCTCATCAGCAGGATCAGGGCCAGCGGCCACCAGTTGGCGTCCCGCGCGCCGAGCCAGCCTGCCCAACCCAAAGGCAGCAGGGCAAGGGCCATCATGACAGGCACGCCGGATCCCGGGTCTCGCCCGGGTGTAGCGTGCGGATCACCCGGGCCGGATTGCCCACCGCCAGGGAGTCCGCCGGGATGTCCCGGGTCACCACGGCGCCAGCCCCTATGATGGAGCGGGGCCCTATGGTGACGCCTGGGCAGATGATGGCCCCGCCGCCAATCCAGCAGTCATCGCCGATCCGCACCGGCTTGTTGTAGGCGGTCCAGTTGCGTCGCTCCAGATAGTCCATGGTGTGGGTGGCGGTGTAGATCTGCACGTTGGGGGCCAGCAGCACATGGTTGCCGATATGCACCTCGCCTACGTCGAGTATGGTGACGTTGAAGTTGAAGAAGGTCTTCTCGCCGATGTGGATGTTGCGGCCGAATTCGCAGGTGAAGGGGGTACTGATCCAGCAGGAGTCGGGACAGTGGGCGAAGAGGTCGCGGCAGATCTGCTGGCGCAGGACGTGATCCCCCGCCGGTGAGGCGTTGAGTCGGCTCAGCAGCGTCTGGCCGCGAATGCGGTCGTTCGCTATCTCCTCGCTCTGGCTGTCCAGGGCGCCCCCCGCCAGTACCTTGTCCCAGTCGCTTGCCATGGTCATCTCCTCCTGCTGCAAGAGGGGGCAGTATACGCGACAAGGGGAAAGGGTGTCAGAGTGAGTGCCGGGCCCGTCAGGTGATCCCCGTCATCCTGTCATCACGTCATCACGTCATCACGTCATCACGTCATCACGTCATCAGGACAAGGGGCAGGATGAGCAGGATGGAGACGAGGTAGGGGAGCAAGACCCGCCGCCCCAGGCTGCGTCCGCCAATCACCAGTGCCAGCACCCCTTTCACCAGGGAGTTGACCAGCCCGGCGAGCAGTATGCCCCTGGCCGCCACCTCCAGGGCCAGCTCCTTCTGGGCGAGCTGGGAGAGGGAGAGGGTGATGGCGTCCACGTCCGTGATGCCGGAGACCAGCGACAGCAGATAGACCCCGGAGTTGCCCACCTTGCTTTGCAGCAGGGTGGCCATGAAGCCGATGAGGGCGAGCAGCAGGCCGAACTTGATGGCGGTGGCGAGATCCAGTGGGTTGCGGGTTTCGGGCTGTACCGGGCCGTCCGGCATCTCTTCCCGCTGGCGCCAGAACCAGAAGGCAAAGCCGTAGACGATGGCTGCCAGCAGCAGCAGGGGGGCGGCCAGACGCAGCGCCAGCTCTCCGTGGATGATCAGCACCAGTGTCAGCAGCCTGAGCCACATGGTGGCCCCCGCCAGCAGGATGCCGGTGGCCAGCAGCCGCTCCAGCCCTCCCTGCTCCTTGTTGAGGCGGGCAAATTGCAGGGTGAGGGCGGTGGAGGAGGCGAGCCCCGCCAGCATGCTGGTGAGCACCAGTCCGGAGCGGGTGCCGAGCAGGCGCACCGCAAAGTGACCACAGAACGAGATGCCGGCAATCACCACCACCATGAGCCAGATCTTGAAGGGATTGAAGGCATTGAGGGGACCCATCTCGGCATCGGGGAGCACAGGCAGCAGCACCAGGGAGATGAGCAGAAAGCGCAGGGTGGCGTGAAATTCCAGTTCGCTCAAGAACAGCATCCCCTGCTGGATCTTGCCCTTGAGCCCCATCAGGAGGGCCGCCAGCACGGCGCAGGCCACCGCCTCGCTCGGGCTCTGCAGCACCGACATCAGCCCCAGCAGGTAGGTGAGCACCATGGCCACCGAGCTGGTGAGGCCGAACTCCCCCTGCCAGCGCTGGGCCAGCCAGACCGAGAGGCCGCACCCCGTCACCACGGTCAGCAGACCGAGCAGAGCCAGCCAGGGCCCCAGGGTGGGCAGCAGCAGGGCGCAGACCCCGCCGAGCAGACCGATGAGGCCATAGGTGCGCATCCCGGCGATGCGCTGGTTGTCTCCGAGCTGGCGCACCTGCCAGCCCCGCTCCAGCCCGATGATGAGCCCGATGGCCAGGGACACCAGGGCGCCGTAGACGGGCTCGGCCTCTATCCACATGGGTTTCTCCTCCCGCTGCCGTTTCAGTGAGGATGGCACAGGGCATCCCGGGGCAGGGGGAGCTGGCCCACAGAGCGGGTGTCCCGCCTGCCGGGGCCTTGCAAACAAAAAAAAGGCGCCACCTGGAGGGGGCGCCTGGAAAGGTCAAACCTTGCGGTTTGCAGACCAACGGAACCAAAGATCACACACTTCACACTCAGCACTGCTGTGGGGGCAGGGCTCAACCCTGCCACTTGCCTCCTTCCACTATCACGTCGTTGGGATCGGTATCGGCGCTAAGCTTGTCGCGCACATACTGGTCGTAGAGTTTGAGCAGGTACTTCTCTTCCCCCAGCTTGGCGAGACGGTCGTTGACCCAGTCACGCAGCTCGATATTGCCCTTCTTCACCGCCGGGGCGATGGGGTCTTCCGAGCCCAGCTTCTCGGGCAGCACCCGATAGCCCGGGTTCTCCTTGGCCCAGCTGAACAACACCAGGTTGTCCTGGGCGTAGGCGTCGCCGCGGCCCTGGGCCAGGGCCTGCAGGGATTCGGTGTTCTTCTCGAACTTGAGCACCTTCCACTCCGGGTGGTTGCGGGTCAGCCAGATGTCGGCCGTGGTGCCGGTGGTGACGATAAGCCGCTTGCCGGCCAGATCGTCGAGCTTCTTGGCGTCGCTGCCTTCCGGCACCAGCACCTGCACCGCGACCTTGAGGTTCGGGTTGGTGAAGTCCACCACCTGCCGCCGCTCCGGGGTCACCGTCATGTTGGCGAGGATGAGATCCACCTTGTCGCTCTGCAGGAAGGGGATGCGACTGGCGGGCTCCACCGCCACGAACTCGACCTTGTTCTCGTCCCCCAGCAGATCCTTGGCGAAGCGGCGGCCGAGATTGGTGTCAAAGCCGACGTAGTTGCCCTTCTCGTCCACATAGCCAAACGGCGGCTTGTCGGTGAAGACGCCGACGATGAGCTTGTCCCGCGCCTTGATCTTGGCGAGGGAACCGTCTTCTGCCTGGGCGGCGCCGCTGGCGAGGCCCAGGCCGATGAGGGCGCTAAACAGGACCGAGGTAATTATCTTCATGCTGACTCCTTTCGTTTGCTGACAGTTGTATAAGAAAACTTGGCGAGGAACTGGCGGGCACGCTGGCTCCTGGGATTGTCGAAAAATTGATGGGGGGCGGCCTGCTCCAGGATGTGGCCGCCGTCCATGAAGACGATGCGATCCGCCACCGCCTGGGCGAACGCCAGCTCGTGGGTGACGATGAGCAGGGTCATGCCGCTGCCGGCGAGATCCCGGATCACCTCCAGCACCTCCTGCACCATCTCGGGATCCAGCGCTGCGGTCACCTCGTCAAACAGCATCACCTGGGGGTTCATGCACAGGGCCCGCACGATGGCGATGCGCTGCTGCTGGCCGCCGGAGAGCTGGCGCGGATAGTCATGGCGCCGCTCCCACAGGCCGATGCGGGTCAGCAGCTGTTCCGCTTGCAACAGGGCCTCGGCTCGCTCCCGCTTCTGCACCTGCACAGGGCCGAGCAGCACGTTCTCCAGCACCGTCAGGTTGGGGAAGAGGTGATAGCTCTGGAACACCATGCCGATGCGCTGGCGAAGCCGCTGCCAGTCGGTGTTGGCATCCAGCAACTCTCCGTCGAAGCGAATGTCGCCCCCCTGAATGGGTTCGAGCCCGTTGAGGGTGCGCAGCAAGGTGCTCTTGCCGCAGCCGCTCGGCCCCAGGATGACGATCACTTCCCCTGGGTTCACCGTGAGGCTGACCTCATCCAGTACCCGGTGTTGGCCGAATTGTTTGCTGACAGCATTGAGCTCAAGCAGAGGTGTCATACCGCATTACCCCATTGTTGCTCCAGCCGGCGCGAGGCGAGCGAGAGCGGATAGCAGACCAGAAAAAAGAACAGGAACAGCAGACCGTAGATAAGCAGCGAGCCATAGGTGCGCTCGATGATCTGCTGGCCCACCTTGATCACCTCCACCACCCCGATCAGCACCGCCAGCGAGCTGGTCTTGATGATGCGGGTGTAGATGTTGATGGTGGGCGGCGTCAGCCGTTGCAGCGCCTGGGGCAGCAGCACGTGGCGATAGAGCTGCCAGCGGGAGAGCCCGAGCGCCAGGCCAGCCTCCTGCTGGCCGCGGGCGAGGGAGTTGAGGCCGCCGCGCACCACCTCCCCCACCTCGCTGGCGCCCCAGAGGGCCAGCACCAGCACGGCGCACCAGAAGGCCGGGATGTCCAGGCCAAAGAAGATCGGCAGCCCGAAGAAGAAGAGGTAGAGCCAGACCAGCACGGGCACCACCCGAAACAGCTCCAGATACAGCCGCAGCACCCCTTGAGTCAGGCGGCCGCCCTGCTGGGCCAGCACGCCGTAACCCAGACCACCCAGGGTCGCGAACAGGATGGCGAGCAGCGATATGGCGAGGGTCTGACCCGCGCCCACCGCCAGCAGCGGCAGCGCCTGCGTCAGCTGCTCAGTGACCGGACTGGCCATAGTGATCCCTCCTTTCTTGTGTATGGGTGGCGAGTGACGGCGGCTGCAGCTGCAGGAAGATAAGTGCCCACATCGGGATCCTCGCCTGCATCAGCGATTCAGTGACCGAACTGACCATATTGATCCCTCCTTTCCTCTGCATGGGTGGCGAGTGAGGGTGGCAGCAGGACAATAGGTGTCTGCATCAGTTGCTCAATGACTGAACTGACCATGTTGCAGCCTCCTTTCAACGACGCGCAGGGCAAGGGAGAGCGGCAGAAAGATCAGCACGCACATCAAGGTCAGCACCGCCAGCATCTCGTAGGTCTTGTAGTAGAGGGCGATGTAGTTCCTGGTGGTGTAGAGCAGCTCCGGCACCGCCACTGCCGAGGCCACCGTGGTCTCTTTGAGCAGAAAGATGAAGTTGGCAAACAGCGCCGGCAGGCTGGCGAGCCAGGCCTGGGGCAGCTGGACGTGGCGCAGCAGCTGCCAGCGGGAGAGGCCGATGGCCCGGCCCGCTTCCAGCTGGCTGGGGGGGATTGCCTGAACGCCTGCCCGCAGCGCCTCGGTGAGGTAACCGCCACCGAGGAAGGTCATGGCGATCACTGCCGTGGCAAAGCCGGAGAGCGAGATGCCGAGCGCCGGCAGCCCGAAGTAGAGAAAGAACAGCTGGATCAAGAGCGGCGTGTTGCGGGCCAGCTCCACATAGGCGCGGATCACCCCGTTCAGCCAGGGCTTGTGCAGGCTCAGCAGCGTCACATTGAGCAGCGCCACGACGAGCGAGGTGAGGATCACGATGGCGCCGAGCTGCAAGGTGACCCAGACCGATTGGCCGAACGCCGGCAGGGTGGTGAGAACAAAGGACCAGTCGAAGCTCATGCCGGGATCCTCCCGTCGCGGCGCAGCCGCTGGAGCACGACCGTGATGGCATCCGGGTACTTGATGCCGGCGCCGGTGTTGAGCACCACCACCCGCTCGCCCCCCTGTATCCAGCCCGCTTCCCGCAGCTGGCGGGCGGCGGCGAAGGCGGCCGCCCCTTCCGGGCAGACGAAGCTGCCTTCGCGCGCGGCGAGCTGGCGGATCTCGCGCTGGATGGCGCTATCGTCCACCGCGATGGCGCACCCCTCGGTGCGATAGAGGGCGTCCAGCACCAGAAAGTCCCCCAGCGCCTTGGGCACGTTGATGCCAAAGGCGAGGGTCTGGGAATCGGGCCAGAAGCGCGATTCGCGCTCCCCCTGCTGCCAGGCCTGGACGATGGGGGCGCAGCCGCTTGCCTGCACCGCCACCAGTCGCGGCAGTGGCCCCTTGACCCAGCCCAGCTCCTGCAACTCCCGCAGCGCCTTGTAGATGCCGATGAGACCGACTCCGCCGCCGGTGGGGTAGAGGATGACGTCCGGCAGGGTCCAGCCGAGCTGCTCGGCGATCTCCAGCCCCATGGTCTTCTTGCCCTCGATGCGATAGGGCTCCTTGAGGGTGGAGGCATCGAACAGCCCCTGCTCGGCCACCGTCTCGGCCACCTGGCGACCGGCGTCGCTGATGAGGCCATCCACCAGATAGAGGCGGGCACCGGCCAGCGAGGTCTCCAGTCTTGTGATGGCGGGGGCCGCCTGGGGCATGACTATGGTGCTGCGCAAGCCGGCGCGGGCGCCGTAAAGCGCCCAGGCGGCCCCGGCGTTGCCGTTGGTGGGCATGGCGAAGTGGGTGACACCGAGTTCGCGGGCACGGGAGACGCCGACTGCGGCGCCACGGGCCTTGAAGGAGCCGGTGGGGGTGAGGCTCTCATCCTTCATCCAGAGATCCGGAATGCCGATCTGCTTGCCGAAAGCGGGCAGGGGCAGCAGAGGGGTGAAGCCTTCCCCCAGGGTGATCACCTGGGCGGGGTCGCGCACCGGCAGCAGCTCGTGGTAGCGCCACAGGCTGGCGGGGCGCCCCAGCAGGACGGCCGGGTGCCAGGCCTGCTTCAGGGCCTCGAGGTCGTAGCTGGCCAGCAAGGGGGCGCCGACCGGGCTCAACTGCTGGGGCTGATCGGCATCCACAATCTCGCCGGTCTTGCTGCAACGCAGATGTGATAGGTAGCTGTACGGCATGCTTTATCCTGAATGGCTCACGTTGGCTGGTGTCTTATTCCATCCTGTGACCAAAGGGCCGGATAACAAACAAAATAAAGCGGCAAACTTAAGCGAAAAAATTCATATGGCTCCCCCGTGTCGGCGGACCACCCTCTGCCACCGGTCGGGGGGTTGGGCCATCCGGCGCGCTTTGTTAACCTGCCCGCTTCACCCGAAATCGCAGGGAGCCGCATCGATGCGAGCCATTGTCAGCCTGCTGGCCCTGTCACTGCTGTGTGCGTGCAGCGGCCAGTCAACCAAAGAGGATGCCATGTCAGGGAAAGCGCGCCTTCACTACCCCGTCACCCGTCAGGGTGAGCAGGTGGATCACTACTTCGGCCAGGCCGTGGCCGACCCCTATCGCTGGCTGGAAGATGATCGCAGCCCCGAGACCGAGGCCTGGGTCAAGGCCCAGAACCGGGTGACTCAGGGTTACCTGGCACAGATCCCGTATCGCGCCGCCATCAAGGAGAAGCTGGCCGCCTCCTGGAACTATGCCAAGGAGGGGGCGCCGTTTCGCGAGGGGCGCTACCACTACTTCTTCAAGAACGACGGCCTGCAGAACCAGAACGTGCTGTGGCGCCAGCAGGAGGGCAAGCCGGCCGAGGTGTTCCTCGATCCCAATACCCTCAGCCCCGACGGCACCACGGCGCTGGATCAACTGAGCTTCTCCCGCGATGGCCGCATCCTGGCCTACTCCTTGTCGCTGGCCGGCAGCGACTGGCGCGAGATCCACCTGATGGACGTAGAGAGCAAGCAGCCGCTGGAGGCGCCCCTCAAGGACGTGAAGTTCAGCGGCATCAGCTGGCTCGGCAACGAGGGCTTCTTCTACTCGAGCTACGACAAGCCCGACGGCAGCGAGCTGTCGGCCAGGACCGATCAGCACAAGGTCTATTTCCACCGGCTAGGCACGGCGCAGGAGGATGACCGGCTGGTGTTCGGCGCCATCCCGGCCCAGCACCACCGCTATGTGGGGGCGACCGTCACCGAAGATGACCGCTTCCTGCTCATCTCGGCGGCGAACTCCACCTCAGGCAACCGCCTCTATGTGAAGGATCTGAGCCAGGAGAACGCGCCGCTGCTGACGGTGCAGGGGGATCTGGAGGCGGACGTGAGCCTGGTGGACAACCAGGGCAGCACCCTTTACCTGCTGACCAACCGGGACGCCCCCAACGGCCGGCTGGTGACGGTGGATGCCGCCAACCCGGGCCCGGCCCACTGGCGGGATCTCATCCCCGAGCGTCAGCAGGTGCTGACGGTGCACAGCGGCAGCGGCTATCTGTTCGCCGAGTACATGGTGGATGCCACCGCCCGGGTCGAGCAGTTCGACTACGAAGGCAAGCGAGTGCGCGAGGTGGCGCTGCCCGGCCTTGGCAGCGTCAGCGGCTTCAACGGCAAGCACGATGATCCCGCCCTCTACTTCGGCTTCGAGAACTATGCCCAGCCGCCCACGCTCTACCGGTTCGAGCCAAAGAGCGGCGCCATCAGCCTCTATCGCGCCTCGGCGGCGCCGTTCAAACCGGAGGATTACGTCTCCGAGCAGCGCTTCTACCAGAGCAAGGACGGCACCCGGGTGCCGCTCATCATCAGCTACCGCAAGGGCCTCAAGCTTGATGGCAGCAATCCGACCATCCTCTACGGCTACGGCGGTTTCGACGTGAGCCTGACCCCGAGCTTCAGCGTAGCGGTGGCCAACTGGCTCGATCTGGGGGGCGTCTATGCGGTGGCCAACCTGCGCGGGGGCGGCGAGTACGGCCAGGCCTGGCACCTGGCGGGCACCAGGATGAACAAGCAGAACGTGTTCGACGACTTCATCGCGGCGGCCGAGTACCTCAAGGCCGAGGGCTACACCCGCACCGATCGGCTGGCGATCCGCGGTGGCTCCAACGGCGGTCTGCTGGTGGGGGCGGTAATGACCCAGCGGCCGGATCTGATGCGGGTCGCCCTGCCGGCGGTGGGGGTGCTCGACATGTTGCGCTACCACACCTTCACCGCCGGGGCAGGCTGGGCCTATGACTACGGCACCAGCGCCGACAGCGAGGCGATGTTCGACTACCTGAAGGGCTACTCGCCGCTGCACAACGTCCGGGCCGGGGTCAGCTACCCCTCGACCCTGGTGACCACGGCGGATCACGACGATCGGGTGGTGCCGGCTCACTCCTTCAAGTTTGCCGCCACCCTGCAGGCCGACAATGCCGGCCCCCATCCCCAGCTCATCCGTATCGAGACCAATGCCGGGCACGGGGCGGGTACGCCGGTGGCGAAACTGATCGAGCAGAGTGCGGACATCTATGCCTTCACCCTGTACGAGATGGGCTACCGGGAGCTGCCGCGTCAGCCTTGATCCGGGCGAGACGGGCGCCAGCCATCCACTATCATCAGGGCCCTGCGGGGCCCTTTTCATTGCCGCGAGTTTGAACGTGGGCCTGCGACCATCCCTGTCTCGCCGCTGGCCCGTTTTGGCTGAAGGGCCCCATCTGTCATCCCCCCGGTGGTATAGTCAGCCACAAGATCCGCATTCAAGGAGTCCATCGTGAAGAAGATCATCTACATCCTGCTGGGGTTGGCGCTGGCGGCCGTGGTGGCCATCGCCGCCCTGGTGTCTCTCATCGATCCCAACCAGTTCAAGCCCCAGCTGGTGGAACAGGTGGGCAAGAGCACCGGCCGCGAGCTGGTGATACAAGGGGATATCGGCTGGCGTTTCTGGCCAAGCCTGGGCCTCTCCCTCGAGCAGGTGGCACTGCGTAACCCTGCCGGCTTTGCCGAGCCCGACCTGGTGCGCTTCACGCGCGGGGAGGCCTCGGTGGGCCTGCTGTCGCTGCTCTCTCACCGGCTTGAGATCGGCAAGGTGACCCTGAGTGGCGCCCATCTGTTTATCCAGACCAAGGCTGACGGCAGCTCCAACCTGAGCGATCTGCTCAAGGCCTCCGCCGAGCCCAAGGGGGAGGCAGCGACCACCGAGCCTGTCGCAACGACGCCCCCGCCCGCCAGTGACAAACAGCCCTGGCAGATCAGCCTGCAAGGAGTGGAGCTGCAACAGGCCAGCGCCCTGCTGCAGGACGATCGTAATGGCACCGTCTCTCGTCTCGAACAGCTGGACCTGAACCTGGGCCAGCTGGCGGTCGATCAATGGGTACCGGTGACTCTGGCCGCCAAGGGGGCCCAGGGTGAGCTGGCGTTTGATCTCAAGGGGTCGACCCAGCTCAAGGTGGCGTCCGATGCCAGCCGCAGCGAGCTGAAAGACGTCGCACTGGCGGGGAGCCTGAGCGAACCGACCCAGCGGCTGGATGCCTTCTCCCTCAAGGCCGACCGGCTGGCACTGGGGCAGTGGAGCAGCCTCACCCTCAGTCTGCAGGGGGCCCAGGGGGCGGCGGACAAGCCGACCCTGGCCGGTACGCTGGAGGGGACCCTCAAGGCGCGCCTCGATGAAAACCGGCAACTGCTGGAGCTGTCGGATGCCGTGCTGGCCGCCAAGCTGAGCGGTGATGCCCTGCCGCGCCCGCAGATGCAGGTGAAGCTCGCTGGCTTTGCCCGCGCCGAGCTGGACAAGCAGGCCGTCACCCTCAGCAACCTGGTGATGGGGGTGGATGATGCTCTGCTGAGCGGCAGCGGCGCCGTTCGTCTGGGGGCCGTACCCAAAGTGGACTTTGACCTCAAGGGGGACAAGCTCGATCTCGACGGCTGGCTCGGCAAGCAGGACGGGGCCAAGACCGCCGCATCTTCTGCCGCACCGGCCACAGTGTCGGCGGGTGAGCAGGGCGCAGCGGCCAAGTCAGCCCCCTCGGCTCAGTCCCTGTCCACGGCAGAGCCTGACTTGAGTGCCCTCAAACTGGTCGATCTGGCGGGTCGATTGCAACTGGGCGGCCTGAAGGTGAAGGGCCTGGACCTGAGCTCCGTCGATCTGCAACTGGCCCTGAGCGGCGGTGAGCTCAACCTCAAGCAGTTCAGTGCCGGGGTGGCCGGTGGCAAGGTGACCGCTAGCGGCGTGCTCGATGCCCGTCAGCAGCCGGCCCGCTATCAGGTGCACAAGCGGGTGCAAGGGGTCGATGTGCGGCCCCTGCTGCAGACCCTGGCCCAGACCGACCTGCTGGAAGGCAAGGGGGATCTGGAGGTGCAGGTGCAGGGTAGCGGTCTTTCCGAGCAGGCGCTGCGCAGCCGGATGCAGGGCAAGGTGAACCTCAAGTTGAGCGATGGCGCCCTGCACGGCATCAACCTGGCGGAGATGATCCGCGAGGCGCGGGCCACCCTGACCGGCAAGGGGGCGGATCAGGTGAAGGAGGTGCGCAAGACCGACTTCAGTGCCCTCACCGCCAGCTTCCAGATTGCCGACGGGGTTGCCAGGAGCGATGACATCCAGCTCTTTGCCCCCGCCCTGCGGGTGAAGGGGCAGGGCCAGACCGCTCTGGTGCCGGAGACCCTCGACTTCCTGTTCCTCACCTCCGTGGTGGAGAGCAGCAAGGGGCAGGGGGGCAAGACGGTGGATGAGCTCAAGGACATCACCATACCGGTGCGCATCGGTGGCCACTGGCAGGCGCCGAGCTACAAGCTTGACGTGAAGGAGCTGCTCAGCAACAACAAGGTGCTGGAGGAGAAGGCCCGCAAGGAGGCCGAGCGCGGTCTCAAGAAGCTGCTGGGTGACAAGGCCGACAACGAAGGGGTGAAGGGGGTGGCGGACCAGCTGCTCAAGGGCCTGTTCAAATAGCCAGCCTCCCGTTGTTGTCATCAAGAGCCCGCCCCGTGCGGGCTCTTTGCTGTGGTGCCGGGCGTTACGGGACGAGGTGTGGTCGGCAACATGAGGTACTATGCGAAATAGTCTTCGAAACCGGGAACCAGGAGGGTTCATGAAAAAACGGGTGCTGATCACCGGCGGTGGCAGAGGTATCGGGGCCGCGACAGCCCGCTATCTGGCGGCGCAGGGTTACCATCTCTGTCTCAACTATCGTCAGGACAGGGTGTCCGCCGAGGCGGTGGTGGCCGAGCTCCTGGCCACCCATCCGGTCGAGTGCATCGCGGTGCAGGCCGATGTCAGCGTGGAGGCCGAGGTGGTGCGCCTGTTCGAGGAGATGGACGCGCGGCTCGGCCCCGTCACTCATCTGGTGAACAACGCCGGCAGGTTGCAGCCCCAGATGAAGGTGCTGGAGATGAGCGCAGAGCGCATCAACCAGACCCTGACCACCAATGTCACCAGCTGCTTTCTCTGCTGCCGCGAGGCGGTGCGCCGCATGACGGCGGGGGGCGCCATCGTCAACGTCTCTTCCGCCGCTGCCCGGCTGGGCTCCCCCGGGGAGTACGTGGATTATGCCGCCGCCAAGGGGGCCGTCGACGTGCTGACCAGAGGCTTGTCGCTGGAGCTGGCGGCCCAGGGGATCCGGGTCAACGGGGTGCGTCCGGGTTTCATCTACACCGACATGCATGCCGACGGCGGCGAGCCCGGCCGGGTGGACAGGATCAAGGGGGCCATTCCGCTGCAACGGGGCGGCGAACCCCGTGAGGTGGCGGCCGCCATCGCCTGGCTGCTGTCGGACGAGGCCTCCTATGCCACCGGCACCTTTATCGATGTGGCGGGCGGACGCTAGGTCATCTTCAACAAGCCTTTCGTCAACGAGAAGGGGCGCCATGGCGCCCCTTCTGCTTATTCTCCCAGCAACTGTTGCCAGACCGCCAGCACATGGCCCCGCTCTCGCGGCAACTGATCGTCCCCCACCTTGCGGGAGATCTCCGAGAGGTTGAGGCGGTGGCCGAGGTTGCGGATCTCCAGATAGGCCTGCTTGAGCCCCTCTGCCTGCTCCAGTGTGAGCACTCCCGCCATCACGCACTCATCGAAGATGCGCACATTGTCTGACCAGCGGGTGAGGGCGTCCGGCTCACCGCAGGCATGGGCCAGCACCAGGTACTGGGCGATGAACTCGATGTCCACCATGCCGCCGGGGGACTGCTTGAGATCGAACTCTCCCTCTCCCGCCTTGAGCAGGTGATCCCGCATCTTCTGGCGCATCTCCCGCACTTCGCGGGCCAGGGTGGGCAGATCCCGCTCCTTGGCCAGCACGTCGCGGCGGATGCGGGCAAATTCGGCGACCACGGCATCATCGCCATAGATGGGACGGGCTCGCACCAGGGCCTGATGCTCCCAGGTCCAGGCTTCCTGCTGCTGGTACTGCTCATAGGCCGACAGCGATGAGACCAGCAGGCCTGAGTCGCCGGAGGGGCGCAGCCGCATGTCGATCTCGTAGAGGATGCCGGACGGAGTGCGGGTGCTGAACAGATGCAGGATCCGCTGGGCCAGGCGCAGGTAGAACTGGCGGCTGTCGATGGGCTTGCGGCCATCGGTGTAACTGTTGGGGTCGCCGCCGTGCAGGAACACCAGATCGAGATCCGAGCCGTAGCCGAGCTCGATGCCCCCCAGCTTGCCGTAGGCCACCACCGCAAAGCCGCGCTCACCGCTCACCGCCACCTCGGGCGGCACCCCGTAGCGTTCGCTCATCTGGGCCCACGCCTGATTGACCACCTCCTCGGTGATCGCCTCCGCCAGCCAGGTGAGGTGGTCGCTCACCTTCATCAGCGGCAGAGCGCCGGCGATGTCGGCGGCGACGATGCGCAGGAGCTGCACCTGCTTGAACTGGCGCAGCGCCTCCATCTGCTGCTCCACGTCCTCCTCGGGGATGCGCAGCAGGAACTGGCGCAACTGGGGCTTGTACTGATCCAGCGGGGTGGGGTGGTAGAGGTGCTGGGGATCCAGCAGCTCGTCCAGCAGGATGGGGTAGCGGGCCAGCTGCTCGCTCACCAGGTTGCTCTCGTCACACAGGCGCACCAGCTGGCGCAGGGCGGCGGGGTTTTCCGCCAGCAGTTGCAGATAGGCGCTGCGGGTGAAGATGCAGGTCAGCAGGGTGCAGACCCGCTCGAACAGGCGGGCGGGCTCGCGGCTCGCCACCACCAGCCGCAGCAGCTCCGGCATCAGCCAGTCCAGGGCGATGCGCCCCTGGGGCCCTACCTGACGGCGCTTGTACTCCTCCTTGAAACGCAGCAGGGCGGCGCAGAGGGGGGCGGGCTCCACCACTCCCTGCGTGGTCAGCAGTTTTTCCAGCTCGGCGGCATCAAGCTCGGTGCGCCAGAGATCGAGCCAGAGCTGTTCCAGGTGGGCGGGGGCCTCCTTCTCTTCCCCCACCACGGCGACGAACTCCTGATGGACGGCGGCCATCTCCTCATCGAGGTGGGCCATGAAGGCGTCCCAGTCGGTAAAGCCGAGGGTGGCGATGAGCCGCTGGCGATCCCGATCCTCGCTGGGCAGAGTCTGGGTCTGCTGATCGCCGATCTCCTGCAAGATGTTTTCCACCCGGCGCAGGAAGCGATAGGCGGTGAGCAGGCGTTCGCACTGGCTCCCCTCCAGGGCACCCCCCTGGGCGATGGCGGCCAGCGCCTCGGGCAGGTGGCGTACCCGCAGGGCGGGCTCGCGCCCGCCACGGATGAGTTGCAGCGCCTGGGCGATGAACTCCACCTCGCGAATGCCCCCGGCCCCCAGCTTGATGTTGCCCTCCAGTCCCTTGCGACGCACCTCGGCGGCGATCATCGCCTTCATCTGGCGCAGGCCGTCGATGACGCCGAAGTCGATATAGCGGCGGAACACGAAGGGGCGCAGCAGTTCGGTCAGGGCCATGGCGTGTTCGCACTGGGGGCCCAGCACCCGTGCCTTGACCATGGCGTAGCGCTCCCAGTTGCGGCCGTGATGCTGGTAGTAGTCCTCCATGGCGGCGAAGGAGATGGCGAGCGGCCCCGCATCGCCAAAGGGGCGCAGCCGCATGTCGACCCGGAACACCTGACCATCCTGGGTGGGCTGGTGGAGGGCGTTGATGAGACGCTGCCCCAGCTTGATGAAGAACTGCTGGTTGGCGAGCTCCCGCCGCCCGCCAACGGTGTAGCCGTTCTCGGGGAAGGTGAAGATAAGGTCGATGTCCGAGGAGAAGTTGAGCTCGCCGCCGCCGAGCTTGCCCATCCCGAGGATGAGCAGCGGCTGGGGGTTACCATCGCCGTCCATGGGGGTGCCCAGCTCGCTGCACTGTTTGGCGTAGAGCCAGTCGCGGGCTCCACAGATGAGGACATCCGCCAGCTTGGTGAGATGGATGAAGCTCTCTTCGACCTCGGACTCCCCGAGCAGCTCGCGCCAGGCGATCACCAGCATGCGGCTGCGGCGGAACTGGCGCAGGATGCGCTTGAGCGCCTCCTCGTCCGCGACCTCGGCGAGCAGGGCTGCGAGTTCAGGTTCATAGGCGGGCCAGCGCTCGGCCCGGGTCAGTGCGTCCGATGCCAGGGTCTCGGCCAGCAGCCCCGGCTGCTTGATGAGGGAGTCGGCGACAAAGTCGGAGAGGCCGAGCAGGGTCAGCAGGGTCTGGCGGGTGGGCTCGGGCAGTGCGTCATACTGGGGCGCCAGGGCTAGCAGCCGCTGCCAGTGGCGCAGGGCCTGCTCCTGCAACAAGGGGGAGAAGGCGGAGAAAGAGGGAGAGTGCTGGGCCACGGTTGCCATCCTTGTGGTTGACGAGTCTGCAGGGAGAGTGAAATGCCGGCTGCCAATCTAGCACTCCCGGGCGCTGGCGTCACAGCGCCGCTGCCCGGAAGGTGATCCGGCAACGGATCTGGCGATCGGCCGGGCTCAGGGACGCCGGTAGATCTCGGGGTCGTAGATTTCCATCAGGCTGCCGGGGCTTCTCGGCGGCACAAAACCGAAGCCGGCGTAGAGGCCGTGGGCATCGGAGGTGGCGAGAGAGAGACGGCGCAGCCCTTGCAGCTCCGGGTGGGCGAGGATGGCTGCCACCAGGGCCTTGCTGTGACCGCGCCCGCGATGTTCGGGCAGCACGAAGACGTCGGCGAGATAACCGAAGGTGGCCTTGTCGGTGATGACCCGGGCGAAGGCGACCTGCTGGCCGTCGAGATAGGCTCCGAAGCACAGGGAGTGGTTGATGGCCCGCTGCAGGGTGGCGAGGGGAATGCCGAGGCACCAGTAGGCCTCTTCACTGAGGAAACGGTGAATGAGCGGGACGTCGAGGCGTCCCTTGTCGTCGCTTATCTCAAGCGCAGGTTCTGTGGTCTGCATCCTGGCTCCTTGCCGTGATGAAAAAAGAAAGGCCCCTAAGGGGGCCTTCCAGTGTACTCAAATCACGACCTCAGGCCAGCCTGAAGGTTTGACGATGGGCGCCAGCATCAGGCCAGCATCAGGCCAGCTTGAAGGCCTGGATATGGCTGTCCAGCGTCTGGCTGTGGTGTTCTACCAGTTCGGAGGCATCTTTCAGCTCCCGCAGCACCACGACGGAGCCTTCCACCACCTGTTTGACCTGCTCCAGGTTGGCATTCATCTCCTCGGCCACCGAGCTTTGCTGCTCGGAGGCGGCGGCGATCTGGCGGTTCATGTCGGCCACTCCCTGCACCCGCTGCACTATGGTGTCGAGCTGGGTACCAGCCTGAGTCACCTGCTCCACCCCCTTGTCCGCCTGTTGCACGCTCTCGGCCATCAGGCCGACGGCCTGGCGGGCGTTGCCCTGAAGCTGCTCGATCATCTTCTGGATCTCGACGGTGGCCGCCTGGGCACGGTTCGCGAGTTCGCGCACCTCGGAGGCGACCACGGCAAAACCGCGACCCGCCTCACCGGCGCGGGCGGCCTCGATGGCAGCGTTCAGGGCCAGCAGGTTGGTCTGCTCGGAGATGCTGCGGATGGTGTCCACCACGGAGCCGATGCGATCGACCCCGTGCTCCACTTCGTTGACCACGGTGGAGGAGCGCTGGATGTTGCCGGAGAGAGTGTCGATGGTGTTGACGGTAGCCGCCACGCAGCGGCTGCCCTCCTCGGCCAGCTGGCTGGTTTCGGCGGTGGCGTGGGACGCCTGCTCCGCGTGGTTGGCCACTTCTCGAATGGCCCCCACCATCTGGCTCATGGCGCTGGCAAGCTGCTCAATCTGGGTGAACTCCTCGTTGATGGCCTCGTTTGCCTCATCCATGCAGAGAGTCACCTGGGAGGCGATCTCGTTGAGCTCCTTGCAGGCGGCACGCTGGGTCCCGAACACCTCCTTGAGGTTCTCCTGAGAGTGGGCCACCGCCTTGGCGATGTCGCCGAACTCGTCCCGGGACTTGAGCAGCACGCTGTGGCTGAGATCCTTGTTGGCGAAACGCTCCAGCAGCCCCACCAGGTAGTGGACCTGCTTGACCATGAGGCGGGAGCCGGTGAGCAGCAGCACCACGAAGACGACCCCCATGAGCGCCGTCTCCACCAGCCCGGTCCAGAGCAGGCGATCGGCGATGGTGTTGGCCATGGCGGCATCAATGCCCTCGCTGAGCAGGGTCGCTTCCAGGTTGCTGGCATCGAACCAGAGTTTGGCCAGCAGCAGCAGGGTGCTGAACACCATGAGCAGCACCACCTTGGGCACCAGTCGGATGTTGCTCATGCGCCTCTCCAGCGGGTTCAACTGCATAATTTTTCTCCTTTCAACGTCCATTATTCCTTTGCCGTCATAGCTATCGGCATTATCTTCCTTTTTATTAATTTGCACCGTGCTTAAAGTTGGAAAATGTATGCGACATCACTTAACTCATTTGCGTACCATGGATCTGCTGATGGGGTTTCTCTCCGTGATTTCGGTTTGCCTGGTGGCTGCTCGCTGGCTGGGGCACGGTGAACTGAGTCCCCAGACTTTGCAGCTCTTTTATGATGTCGACAGTCTGATCTGCTACTTCTTCCTCGCTCACTTCGCCTATGGCTGGGCGCGTGCCTCCGACAGGATGGCTTTCTTCAAGAGCAACTGGTTCTATCTGCCCGGCAGCCTGCCCATGGTGGAGCAACTGCGCTGGGCGCGGCTCATCCAGCTGTGGCGGGTCTACCAGTTGCTCCGGGACAGACCGGATCTGCTGGCCATGTTCCGTCGTGAACGCAACGAAACCACCCTCTCCGGCATTCTCTTCCTCTTCTTCCTGTTGCTGGGGGTCGGCTCCGGCGTCATGTACTGGCTGGAAACGGGGCAACCCGGCAGCCAGATCCAGACTCCTTACGATGCCTTCTGGTGGACGCTGGTGACCCTCTCTACCGTGGGGTACGGGGATCTGGTGCCCAAGACGGAGGAGGGGCGCTTCGTCGCCAGCCTGCTGATCCTCTTTGGAGTGGGGTTGTTTGGCGCCCTCAGCGGCTTCATGGCCAGCCTGTTCGTCCATCCCGGCAAGACCAACGACGACACCGCTGTGTGGCGACGCCAACAGAGCGAGCAGCAGGCGCAACTGCTCAAAGAGCTCAAGGCCCTGCGCGCCGAGGTGCAAGCGCTGAAACAGAAGTAGGTGCGACGTCTGGAATGGTCGCGTCGTAAACCGGCGGTGCTGCGAGACAGCTCTCACTCGGGGAGATGGCGCTTTTCTTTGCTTGTCCTTTGACCCGCAGGCGGCTTAACATTCGGCCTGCAACCTAATCCAACGAAGAGAATCGATCGACCATGCGCGCCCTTCTCGGGATCCTGATCTGCTTGTGTACCCAACAGGCACTGGCCGATACCCGCTATGTTTCAGACAACATCTTTACCTATATCCACAACGGTCCGGGTACCCAGTACCGGATCCTCGGCAGCGTCAAGGCCGGTGAGCCGCTGGAGGTCAAGGCGGTGAACCAGGAGGCCGGATTCACCCAGGTGGTGGACGGTCGTGGCCGCGAGGGCTGGATCAAGAACAGCGAGCTGCAGGGGGAGATCAGCCTGCGTGAACGTCTTCCCCAGGTTCAGAAAGAGCTGGACGAAGCCAAGGCGCGTCTGCTGAACCTCAATGGCGACAACGAGAAACGCTTCGCCGAGAAGGATGGCAAGATCGCCGAGCAGAGCAAGGAGATCGCCAGCCTCAAAGCCCGTCTGGACAGCCAGAGCGCCGAGATGAGCGGCCTCAAGGAACAGAACGACGCCCTGACCCAGAGCTATGACAACCGTGAGCACGACATGCAGATGGACTGGTTCATCCGCGGTGGTGCCATGGTGGGGGGCGGCATCCTGCTCGGGATCCTCCTGCCCATGCTCCCGCGCCGTCGCAAGAGCAGCGAGCGCTGGATGAACTGATCGCCCGGCGGTCAACAGAATGAAAGGTCGCCAGAGGCGGCCTTTTTTCATGGTGTGTCTGGCGAGAAGAGGGCCATGTCGGGGGTCGCCATCGGCCCTTCCTGCTCGTAAGATGAGGCAAACGATCCTGTGCCGCGCGCATTCTCAACAAGAGCCTTCATCATATGTCATCAACTGAACAGGCCTTCTGGTTCGTGCTGGGGGGCGATCACCTCGTCCTGCTGGATGAACAGGGGCGCATTCCACAAGGGCCCCGCGCCGTTTTGCCCACCCATCTGCACACCGCCCCCTTCGAGCGCTTCGACGAGTGGGACGGCCTGCCTTGCCATCTGCTGGATCTGGGGGGCGAGGCGGAGACCGGGGCCATGGCCCCGCTGCGCCAGCTCATGGTGGCGGGGGACGAAGAGGGCTTTCGCCTCGCAGGACGGGCCTGGCAGCTCGCCACTTTTCGCCGAACCCATCGTTTCTGCGGTGAGTGCGGCGCCCCCATGACCCCGAGGGAAGGAGAGTGGGCCCAGGGGTGTCATCACGGCCATGTCGTCTATCCGCGCATCTCCCCTTGCATCATCGTCGCGGTGCGCAAGGGGCCGGCCATCTTGCTGGCAGCCCACCGCCGTCACTATCAGGCGGATGATCCCATGTATACCGTGCTGGCCGGCTTCGTGGAGGCAGGGGAGAATCTGGAGCAGTGCGTGGCGCGGGAGGTGTTCGAGGAGAGCGGCATCCGGGTGACCAATGTGCGTTACGTGGCGAGCCAGCCCTGGCCCTTCCCCCACAGCCTGATGATGGGCTTCACCGCCGACTACGAGAGCGGCGAGATCCGGGTGCAGGATGACGAACTGGTGGCGGCCGATTTCTTTGCCGCCGACCGGCTGCCGCGCTTGCCCCCTCATGGCACCATAGCGCGCCGGCTCATCGAACAGTGCCTCGCCGAGGCGCGTTGAGGGAAAACGGGGGCGCTTGTATGCGCCCCCTCACATCTTTGCACTCCTGCGGCGAAGTGCGGCGTCAGGGTCGCCCTCAGCCTTGCACAAAGTGGTATCATGTCCGCCATTTTATGCGTGACATGACTCAGGAACTGGGATGAAAGAGCTGAAAAACGATCGATACCTGCGTGCCCTGCTGCGCCAGGAAGTGGACATGACCCCGGTATGGATGATGCGTCAGGCTGGCCGTTATCTGCCGGAATACAAGGCGACCCGCGCCGTTGCGGGGGATTTCATGTCCCTGTGTCGCAACGCCGAGCTGGCCTGTGAAGTCACCTTGCAGCCCCTGCGCCGCTATCCGCTCGATGCCGCCATTCTCTTCTCCGACATCCTGACCGTGCCCGATGCCATGGGGCTGGGCCTCTACTTCGAACAGGGGGAAGGCCCGCGCTTCGAGCGCCCGATCACCTCCATGGCCGACGTGCAGGCCCTGCCCATCCCGGATCCGGAAGACGAGCTCGGCTACGTGATGAATGCGGTACGCACCATCCGCCGCGAGCTCAAGGGCGACGTGCCGCTCATCGGCTTCTCCGGCAGCCCCTGGACCCTGGCCACCTACATGGTGGAGGGGGGCAGCTCCAAGGCCTTCACCAAGATCAAGAAGATGATGTATGCAGAGCCGCAGACCCTGCATCTGCTGCTCGACAAGCTGGCGGACAGCGTGATCAGCTATCTCAACGCCCAGATCAGGGCGGGTGCCCAGGCGGTCATGGTATTCGACACCTGGGGCGGCGTGCTCACCCCGCGCGATTACCGCGACTTCTCCCTGCAGTACATGCACAAGATCGTCGATGGCCTGATCCGTGAACATGAGGGCCGCCGTGTGCCGGTCACCCTGTTCACCAAGAACGGCGGCCAGTGGCTGGAGCAGATCGCCGCCACCGGCTGTGATGCCCTGGGGCTGGACTGGACCACCGACATCGCGGACGCCAAACGCCGGGTCGGCGACAAGGTGGCGCTGCAAGGCAACATGGACCCCTCCATGCTCTACGCCACCCCGGAGCGGATCCGCGAAGAGGTCGCCACCATTCTGGCCGGTTTCGGTCATGGCAACGGTCATGTCTTCAACCTGGGGCACGGCATCCATCAGGATGTGGACCCGGAACATGCCGGCGTGTTCGTCAACGCGGTGCATGAGCTCTCCGCCCGGTACCACGGTCGCTGAGCGCGGCAAACAGCGTGATGAACGGGGCCTGCGGGCCCCGTTTTGCTGTCCGTGACACAGGGGGCTGCATCCTGGTTGCGGCTCGGGTTACACTGCACCCCCATGTTGGCAGTTGTGGCCGGGATGGGGTCGTTGAGGGGCAGGAGGCTGGATGGAGAAGCAGGCGTGGGATTGGGGGATCGACCTTGGCGGGACCAAGTGCGAGTGCGTGGTGCTCGATGGCGACGAGGTGTTGCTGCGCCACCGCATTCCCACTGAACGGCACGGCGGCTACCAGCACATGCTGGGCCAGATCGCCAAACTGGTGGACGAGTGTGCCGCCAAACTCGGTCAGCGTCCTGCACTCATCGGCATGGGGACGCCGGGGGCCCGGGACCCCCAGACCGGGCTGCTGAAAAACAGCAACACCACCGAGTTCAACGGCAAGCCGCTCAAGGAAGATCTGGAGCGCAGGCTGGGCGTCCCCGTGCTCATCGCCAACGACGCCAACTGTTTCGCCCTGGCGGAAACCCATCTGGGGGCGGTGCGCCAGCATCATCCCGATGCAAAAGTGGTGTTCGGCATCATCATGGGCACCGGGGTCGGGGCCGGCATCGTCATCAACGGCCAGATCCTCAACGGTCACCACGGCATCGCCGGGGAGTGGGGGCACAACGTCCTGTTGCCGGAGGGGCCAGAGTGCTACTGCGGCAAGCGCGGCTGCGTCGAAACCCTCATCAGCGGCCCGGCGCTGGAGGCCTGGTACGAGGCCAGGACCAAACGCCGTCTCTCGCTCGCCCAGATTGCTGCGGCCAGTGCCCATGATCATGTCGCCAGGCTCACCATGGACAGGTTGCACCTGCTGTTCGGCCAGGCCCTCGCCAACGTGATCAATATTCTCGATCCGGACGTCATCGTCATCGGTGGCGGCGTGGGCAATGTGCAGAGCCTCTATCGCGCCGGGCGCGAAACGGTATTGCCCTTCCTGTTCAACCCCCGCTTCGCCACCCCCATGGTAGCGCCGGCTCTGGGGGACAGCGCCGGGGTATTCGGTGCCGCACTGCTGGCCCGCGGCGTCTTTCGCGAGGCACTGCTCTCGTGAGTCGCCCCTTCCTCTCATCCCTTTGTCGCAGCTAAGGACACAACGTTTCCATGATCAAGATTGCCATCAACGGCTATGGCCGCATCGGCCGCAACGTGCTGCGGGCCCTCTACGAGAGCGGCCGCGACAAGACCATCAAGATAGTGGCCATCAACGAGCTGGCGGCCCCCGAGGCCATGGTGCACCTGACCCGCTTCGACACCAGCCACGGCCGGTTCCGCTATCCGGTGCAACTGGCGGGCAACAGCATGCAGGTGGGGGAGGATCTCATTGCCCTGTTTGCCGAGCGGGATCCGTCGAACTTGCCCTGGCGGGCGCTGGGGGTGGACGTGGTGCTGGACTGCACCGGGGTGTTCGGCTCCCGGGCCGATGCCGAGCTGCATCTGGGGGCGGGAGCGGGCAAGGTGCTCTTCTCCCATCCGGCGGACGCGGACGTGGACGCCACCATCGTCTACGGGGTCAACCACCAGGTGCTGACCGGGCGGGAGCGGATCGTCTCCAACGCCTCCTGCACCACCAACTGCGTGGTCCCCGTCATCGAAACATTGCATCGAGAATTCGAGATAAATTGTGGTACTATTACGACAATTCACTCGGCCATGCACGATCAGCAAGTCATCGATGCCTATCACGGCGACTTGCGCAGAACCCGGGCAGCCAGCCAGTCCATCATCCCGGTGGACACCAAGCTGGCAAAGGGGTTGGAACGTATCCTTCCCCACTTCGCCGGCAAGTTCGAGGCGATCGCGGTGCGGGTACCGACCATCAATGTAACCGCCATGGATCTGAGCATTACTGTTCGTAAAAAAGTGACAGTTAGTGACGTAAATCAAGCCCTGCAACGGGCATCCAGAGGTACATTACACGGTATTCTGGACTACACGGAAGAGCCACTGGTCTCCGTAGACTTTAATCATGATGCACACTCCTGCATCATTGATGGTACCCAGACCCGGGTCAGCGATGCCAACCTCGTCAAGATGTTGATGTGGTGCGATAACGAATGGGGCTTCGCCAACCGCATGCTGGATACCACCCGGGCCATGATGGCCGCAGGCTGAAAGTCTGCACCGGGCGCAAGGTTACTGTTTTTTTAACATTACCTGAAAATATATAGAGGACTGAATATGTCTGTTATCAAGATGACCGACCTGGATCTGGCGGGCAAACGCGTTCTGATCCGTGCTGACCTGAACGTGCCGGTAAAAGACGGCAAGGTCACTTCCGATGCACGTATCGTTGCGACTCTGCCGACCATCAAGCTGGCTCTGGAAAAGGGCGCCAAGCTGATGATCACCTCCCACCTGGGTCGTCCGACCGAGGGTGAATACAACGAAGAATTCTCCCTGGCTCCGGTTGTCAACTATCTGAAAGACGCACTGTCCTGCCCGGTTCGTCTGGCCAAAGACTACCTGGATGGCGTAGACGTCGCCGCCGGTGAGCTGGTTGTGCTGGAAAACTGCCGCTTCAACAAAGGCGAGAAGAAGAACACCGAAGAGCTGGCCAAAAAATACGCCGCCCTGTGTGACGTCTTTGTAATGGATGCGTTCGGTACTGCTCACCGCGCCGAAGGTTCTACCTACGGTGTGGCCCAGTTCGCGCCGGTTGCCTGTGCAGGCCCCCTGCTGGCCGGTGAACTGGAAGCCCTGGGCAAAGCAATGCTGAAGCCCGAGCGCCCCATGGTTGCCATCGTGGGCGGCTCCAAGGTCTCCACAAAGCTGACCGTACTGGAATCCCTCTCCAAGATCGCTGACCAGCTGGTGGTCGGTGGTGGCATCGCCAACACCTTCATCGCTGCTGCCGGTCACAACGTCGGCAAGTCCCTGTGCGAGCACGATCTGATCGACACCGCCAAGAAACTGGCTGCCGAAACCAACATTCCGGTGACCACCGACGTGGTTGTGGGCGCCGAGTTCTCCGAATCCACCCCGGCCACCATCAAGTCTGTGTCCGACGTGACTGACGGCGACATGATCTTCGACATCGGTCCGGATTCCGCCAAGGCCCTGGCCGACATCATCATGAACGCCAAGACCATCCTGTGGAACGGCCCGGTCGGTGTGTTCGAGTTCGACCAGTTCGCTGAAGGCACCAAGGTGATCGCCGAAGCCATCGCCGCTTCCCCGGCCTTCTCCATCGCTGGCGGTGGTGACACCCTGGCTGCCATCGACAAGTTCGGCATCGCCGACAAGGTCTCCTACATCTCCACCGGCGGCGGCGCCTTCCTGGAGTTCGTAGAAGGCAAGGTACTGCCGGCTGTCGCGATTCTCGAAGAGCGCGCCAAAGCCTAATTGACCCGGGACGGGGGGCAAAAGCCTCCCGTTTCGTTTATCATGTGGCCGCTGTGCCGGTTCATGATGAACCCCCCACTTTTTATTAACGGCATACGAGACAGGACGATTAAACATGTCTAAGAAAATTTTCGACTTCGTAAAACCCGGCGTGATCACTGGTGATGACGTTCAGAAAGTGTTCGCCATCGCCAAGGAAAACGGCTTCGCTCTGCCGGCCGTCAACTGCGTCGGTACCGACTCCGTGAACGCCGTGCTGGAAGCTGCTGCCAAGGTCAAAGCCCCGGTTATCGTACAGTTCTCCAACGGTGGTGCCGTGTTCACCGCCGGCAAGGGTCTGAAGCTGGAAGGCCAGCAAGCTGCCATCCTGGGTGCCATCTCCGGTGCCAAGCACGTGCACGCCGTTGCCGAAGCCTACGGTGTTCCCGTGATCCTGCACACCGACCACGCCGCCAAGAAGCTGCTGCCGTGGATCGACGGTCTGCTGGACGCGGGCGAGAAGCACTTCGCCGAAACCGGCAAGCCGCTGTTCTCCTCCCACATGCTGGATCTGTCCGAAGAGTCTCTGGAAGAGAACATCGACATCTGCTGCGAGTACCTGACCCGCATGGCCAAGATGAACATGACTCTGGAGCTGGAACTGGGCTGCACCGGCGGTGAAGAAGACGGCGTGGACAACAGCCACCTGGACCAATCCTCCCTGTACACCCAGCCGGAAGACGTGGCCTACGCCTACGAGCGTCTGTCCAAGATCAGCCCGCGCTTCACCATCGCTGCCTCCTTCGGCAACGTGCACGGTGTGTACAAGCCGGGTAACGTCAAGCTGACTCCGAAGATCCTGGACAACTCCCAGAAGTACGTCTCCGAGAAGTTCGGTCTGCCTGCCAAGTCCCTGGACTTCGTGTTCCACGGTGGCTCCGGCTCTACCCTGGAAGAGATCCGCGAATCCATCTCCTACGGTGTGGTGAAGATGAACATCGACACCGACACCCAGTGGGCGACCTGGGAAGGCGTGCTGAACTTCTACAAGTCCAACGAAGCCTACCTGCAAGGCCAGCTGGGCAACCCGGAAGGTGCCGACAAGCCGAACAAGAAGTTCTACGATCCGCGCGTATGGCTGCGTGCCGGTCAGACTTCCATGATCGCGCGTCTGGAGAAGGCCTTCTCCGACCTGAACGCCATCGACGTACTGTAATTCGCAGCACCTTGATTGCATGAAAAGGCGCCCTTCGGGGCGCCTTTTGCATTTCTGTGATCCTGACGGGCTGGATTGGGGATGGGGGGCTGGGTATTATCGATGACACCCGTTTAATTTAGTAAACGAATGCAACCAGGCAGGATGCTGAGCATGCAGACAGGAAGACAGGGACATCAGGAACACACGGCCTCCTATTACGCGGCCACTCGCAACGACCATCGGCAGTGGCCCGAGCTCAGTGGTGAGCTGGATGCGGACGTCTGCGTCATCGGTGGCGGTTTCACCGGCCTCAACACCGCCATCAATCTGGCCGATGCCGGTTACAAGGTGGTGCTGCTGGAGGCCAACCGCATCGGCTGGGGGGCGTCGGGGCGCAACGGCGGCCAGCTGATCCGCGGCATCGGTCACGATACCAGCCAGTTCGCCCGCTGGATTGGCGAGGCGGGCGTGCGGGAGCTGGATCTGATGGGGATCGAAGCGGTGCAGCTGGTGCGCGAGCGGGTCGAGCGTTTCAATATCGAGTGCGATCTGACCTGGGGCTATTGCGATCTCGCCACCAAGGCGCGTCACCTGAAGGGGTTCGAGGAGGATGCCGAGCACCTGGCGAGCCTGGGTTATCGGCACGCACTGAAAATGGTGGCGCGGGAGGAGATGCACACCGTGGTCGGGTCGGATCGCTATATCGGCGGGATGATCGACATGGGCTCCGGTCACCTGCATCCTCTCAACCTTGCCCTCGGCGAAGCGCGTGCGGCAGCCAGTCTCGGGGTCTCCCTGTTCGAACACTCAAGGGTGACCCACATCGACTACGGCGAGCGGGTCGAGGTGACCACGGCCCACGGCCGGGTCAGCGCGGACTACCTGGTGATCGGCTGCAACGCTTACCTGGGCGACCTCCAGCCCGATCTCGGGGGCAAGGTGCTGCCAGCAGGCTCCTACATTCTCGCCACCCAGGTGCTGGAGAAGCGCCTGCGCCAGCGCTTGCTGCCACAGAACATGGCGGTGTGCGATCAGAATGTGGCGCTCGACTACTATCGGCTGTCGGCGGACGGTCGCCTGCTGTTCGGCGGGGCCTGCAACTACTCGGGCCGTGACCCCCGCGATATCAAGGCCTTCATGCTGCCCAAGCTGCTGCGGGTCTTCCCCGAGCTCGCGGGTACCGCCATCGAGTTCCAGTGGGGGGGCATGATAGGCATAGGCGCCAACCGGCTGCCCCAGATAGGCCGCCTCGAGCAGCATCCCAATGTCTTCTATGCCCAGGCCTATTCGGGCCATGGCCTCAATGCCACCCACATGGCGGGCAAGCTGGTGGCGGAGGCGATCAAGGGGGAGAGCCGGGGCTTCGATCTCTTCAGCCGCGTCCCTCACATGACCTTCCCGGGTGGCCCGGCGTTGCGCTCTCCGTTGCTGGCGCTCGGGATGCTCTGGTATCGGCTGAAGGATCTGCTCTAGGGGGAGGGGGGCTCGGGATTATCCCTGCTGCGTCGCGTCTGGCTCGGCCAGGCGCCAGCCCTGCTCCGTCTTCATCATCCAGACCTGGGTCTCCTGCGCCAGGGCCTGGCCTGCCTCGAAGTCGCCATATTTGCGCTCGAGCTCCATCAGCCCCATCTCCTGCTGGAAGGGGCCGACCCTGTCATAGACGAGATCCTCGTCGTGCAGCACCTGCAACTGATCCAGTCCCTGCTTGAAGTGGAGCTGGTAGCTCACCTTGACCAGATAGACCCCCTCCATCCGCTCCTCCTTGCCGAGCACGGCGAAGTCGCGGATGTCGAACAGGTCAGCATCTGTGCCCGCCTGCAACCTGGCGGTGACCTGGCTCTGGATGGTCTCTTCACCGGGACCTGCGTTGCAGCCATAAAGCCAGAGGGCCAGCAGGGGGATGAACCACTTTTTCATCAAAACTCCGGACGAACGAGACGGGAAAGGGCAAATTCTGCCACGGCGTCGGTCATATACAAGGGATTGCCGGAAAAATGGCGGTCAAACCGGGGGCCCACACGGTTGCACGGGCCACCCGGTATTAGGGCAGCTTGTCCAGCTGGCCGAGAAATTCGGCAGGCCCCATGAAGCCGGTCACCCGCTGGCCGTTCACCTCGTTGCCATCGCGATCGAAGAAGAGGAGGGTCGGCAATCCCAGCACGTTGAGGCCGTTGAGCAGATCCACGTCGGCGTCGTCGTTGGCGGTGACGTCCGCCTGCAGCAGCACCATCTCGCTGAAGCGCGCCTGCACATCGGGGTCGCTGAAGGTCTTGTGCTCGAACTCCTTGCAGGCCACGCACCAGTCGGCGTAGAGATCCAGCAGCACCGGCTTGCCGCGGGCGGCGGCGAGCTGCACCTTGAGATCGTCCAGGGTCTTGATGCGGATGAATCGGGGGGTCTGGGCGGCGGCATTGGCCCCCTCGGGTGGCAGCAGCAGATCCTTGCCCACCACCACAAGGCCCATCATCGCCAGCAGCAGGACGAAGCCGCCGAGGCTCTTGCCCACCGAATGGGCGCGATGCTGGTTGTGGTGATAGAGATAACCGCACAGCACCAGCCCCCAGCCGAGCCAGAGCAGGGTGGCGACGAGGTCGCTCAGGAGCCTTGAGAGCAGCAGGATGGGCACCGCCAGCAGGGCGAAACCAAAGAGTTGCTTGATCACATCCATCCAGGCGCCGGCCCTGGGCAGCAGCTTGCCGCCAGAGGTGCCGAGCAAGAGCAGCGGCAGCCCCATGCCCAGGGAGAGGGCATAGAGGGCCGCACCGCCGAGCCAGAGGTCGCCACTCTGGGCCACGTAGATAAGGGCCCCGGAGAGCGGCGCCGTGGTGCAGGGGGAGCAGACCAGTCCCGAGATCATGCCCATGATGGCAACGCCGGCCACGGATCCGCCCTGCTGGCGGTTGGAGAAGCCCGAGAGACGGGTTTGCAGGCTGCTCGGCAGTTGCAGTGTGTAGAGCCCGAACATGGAGAGGGCGAGCAGCACGAACATCACCGAGAGGCCGATGAGCACATAGGGGTGTTGAAGGGCCGCCTGGAATTGCAGGCCCGCCGAGGCGACGACGAGCCCGAGCAGGGTATAGGTGACCGCCATCCCCTGCACATAGACGAAGGAGAGCAGGAAGGCGCGACGGGTGGAGAGGCGATGCCCGGCCCCGGCGATGATCCCGGTCAGGATGGGATACATGGGGAAGACGCAGGGGGTGAAGGCGAGGCCGAGACCCAGGGCGAAGAAGGCGGCGACGCTGATCCAGAACCCCTGGCTGCCGAGGGCGGCCGCAAGCCTGTCCTGCTGGCTGCCCGGCACGTCGGTGGCCTGAAGGGGGGCCGCCGCTTCCGCCCGGGCGGGGGCGGCGAGGGGCTCGACGGCGATCCGCTTGTCGGTGGGTGGGTAGCAGAGTCCCTCGGTGCAGCCCTGGTAACTCAGGGTGAGGCTGGCCGCGTCCCCGACCCGGGTCAGCGCCACGGGGATCTGCACCTCCTGGTAATAGACCCGGCTCTTGCCGAAGAAGTCATCCTCGTGCTCGGTGCCGGGGGGCAGGACGGGCTCGTCGAAGGCGAGGTTCTCTCCCTTCACACGGATGCTGTGGCGATAGAGGTAGTAGCCGTCAGCGATGCGTATCCGGAGCAGCAGCCGATCACCCTGTTGTTCGCTCTCGAGGGCGAAGGCCTGATCCACCTTGAGGAATCTGGGCTGGGTCTCGATGCCGAGGCTGCCGAGCAGATCCTGGCTGCTGGCCCGGGCGGGGGCCGTCGTCAGGACGCAGAGCAGGCCCAGCAGCATCGGCAGGAAGGAGAGGGGGCGAGAGGCGGTCATGAGGTCTCCTGTGTCAACCAGTCGAGATAGGCAGGGTGGCCCTGGCTTGCCGGGAGCGCCAGGATCTCCGGTACCTCGTAGGGATGGTGGGCGAGAATGCACTGGCGCAGGGGGTCGAACAGAGCGGCCCGACTCTTGATGACGAGCTGGATCTCCCGGGTTCGCTCCGTCTTGCCCTGCCAGCGATAGACGGAGGTAACCCCGGGCAGCTGGTTGATGCAGGCGGCGAGGCGCTGGTCGAGAAGCTGCTCGCAGAGGCGGTCTGCACTGGTCTCGTCGGGGCAGGTGCAGAGCACCAGAATGGCGTCGGTCATAGGGATGGACGGTCTCGGCAACGGGGCGCACGGGCCCCCTGGATCAGCCGTTACTATACCGGGCCGGGGGGCAAATAGCACCCGGCCCCCCGCACCCGGAATAAGTCATGCGCCCGAGATGGACGCTGTGAAAAGGACAGGGCAGAATGAGCGGGCTTGTTCCAATTCTACGTAAGGAAATGTATGACCCAACAGAATGAGCAGCAGAGAAACCGCATGTTGAGCCTGTTGCGTGAAGGGGAGCGCCGCATGCTGGTGCAACTGGCCGGTCTGCTGCGTACCAGTGTCGACGAGATCAATGCGGAGCTGGAAAAAGAGGAGCTGTTGTCGGCGTTGGAGCAACCCATCACGGTGGAGTACCTCAACGGCGTGGTGCAGCATCATCTGTTCGAGCGCCTGCACAAGGGGGACATGGTGGCGGCCCAGCGCATGCTGAACCAGTACCAGAGCGACCTCGAAGCCATGATGCGCCAGGAAACCAGGCAGGACGACACCCCGCCGGAAGAGGCCAAGGCCCAGGCCTGACCCCGCGAGGCCCTCTTCAGCACCATCATGCCATCGCATGATGGTGCCTCGCCCTTACCCCTCGAATCGCTTATCCCAGCGCCTTCTGCACCTGTCCCATGGGAATGGGGAACACCTTGTCGTAGCTCCAGTTGTAGACGAAGGCATAGACCAGGTAGAAGAGCACGAAGCCCATATCCAGCACCAGCGCCTCCAGCAGGCCGATGTCGAGCCACCAGGACATCACCGGCAGGGCCACGATCAGCAGGCCCCCCTCGAACCCCAGGGTGTGCAGCACCCGCTGCCACAGCGCCTTGTGGGTGTGGCCCTGATAGCGCAGCAGCAGCTTGTCCACCCCGATGTTGTAGACATAGTTCCAGACGGTGGCGACCACCGAGAAGAACAGGGCCAGGGGGCCCATGTGGTTGAGCCCGACGCCGGTCACCCAACTGGCCAGCGGGGCGGCGATCAGCAGGCCAATCAATTCGAAGCCGATGGCGTGGCGCAGGCGGTCACGGGTCGTACGCATGGTCTGTCTCTCTCTTTGGTCAGGGAATGGCGGCAATGTATCGCCAAAACCGGATAGATTCACGTTGGTATCTATCGCTAAAATAGATAGATGTGACGACACAACAGCACGGCGGAGCAGGCTCATGACCCCTTCACTGGAACACTTCAAGGCATTGCTGGCGACGGCCGAGACCGGGTCGTTCTCGGCGGCGGCGCGCAGGCTGGGCAAGGCCCAGTCGGTGGTGAGTGCCGCCATCGCCAACCTGGAGATCGATCTCGGCCTTGCGCTGTTCGATCGCAGCGGCCGCTATCCCGTGCTGACCGAGGCGGGTGCCCGCATCTGTCAGGAGGCGGGGGTGCTGCTGGCCCAGAGCGAGCGACTGCAGGCCATCGCCGGCGAGCTGGCCAACGGCGTCGAGTCGCGCCTCACCCTGGCCATCGACGATGACTCCCACCTGCCCTGGCTTGGCTCCCTGCTGGAGGAGTTTGCCAGCCGCTACCCGGCGGTGGAGCTGGAGCTGCTGTTCCCGCTGATGGAGGACGTGACCGAGCTGCTCAAGAGTGGCCGTGCCCAGCTCGGCATCAGCTACCAGAAGGCGCACCCCGAGCGGGAGCTGGTCTCCCGCTCCCTAGGGACGGTCACCATGCCCCTGGTGGTCTCTCCGGATCACCCCCTGGCCCACAAGACGCCGTTGAAGGAGAGCGACCTGCAAGGGGCTCGCCAGTTGATGGTGACCGGACGGCGGGAGGGGACGGAGCGTCATCGCTTCCGTCTCTCGGCGCAAGTGTGGTGGGTGGAGGGGGATCTCGGGATCCTGGAGCTGGTGAAACTGGGGCTGGGATGGGCGGCGGTGCCCGAGTTTCTGCTGCACCGGCCCCTGGCGCGGGGGGAGCTGGTGGTGCTCAAGCCGGACTTCATCGCCGAGGCGGAACTGGCGCTGGAGTTGCAGTGGTATCGCGCCCGCCCGCTCGGGCAGGCGGGGCGCTGGTTGCAGGAGGCACTGCTGGCGCGGGTGCCTCGCTAGGGGGGATTCAGTCGATCAACGCATAGGGCAGGGGTTGCAGACTGAGGCTGGAGCCCTCTTCCAGCTTGAGGCGGAAGCGGGCGTCGGCCTCGGTATCCTTGGGCAGCACGGCGGTGAGCCACACCTGACCCTGCTGCTGCCAGGCGTTGAGCACCAGACCGCTGCGGCGCCAGTTGTCACCGAGCTGGATCTCCAGGGTGTCACCGCTGGCCACCTGCGTTGCGGCAGTGCCGCTCAGCACGAAGAGGGCGCGGTTGTTGGCGCCGCGATACTTGGCGCGCGCCACCGTCTCCTGCCCCATGTAGCAGCCCTTGTTGAAACTGATGCCATCAAGGGCTTGCAGGTTCAGCATCTGGGGGATGTATTCCCCCTGATGGACCGCTTCCAGATGGGGGAGACCGGCTTTGATTTCCAGCCCCCACCAGAGTCCTTCGTCGCCCACCGGCAGGTTCAGGGCCAGCGGGGATGTGCTCGCCAGCAGCCAGCGGTCCGCCTCCACCCTGACTGCCATGCCGCCCTCCACCAGGCCGGTGCCGGTCAGCGCGAAGTGCTGTGCCATCCAGTCGTCCGTCCCCTGACCGGCCAGTCCGGCCAGGCTGCCCTGAAACTCGCCGATCTCGACCTTGGCAAAGATCGCAAACTTCTTGAGCTCCGGCAGCTGGCGGGCCAGCACCGAGGGCTTGGTCAGCATCAGCAGGCTGTCTTCCAGGCAGAGCAGGCGAAAATCGCTCCACAGCTTGCCCTTGGGATCGCAGTGGCCGCCGAGGGTGCTCTGGCCCGGTTGCAGGGCGTTGACGTCGCAGGTGACCTGACCTTGCAGATACTTGGCGCGATCCGGGCCGCCGAGGCGGGTGATGGCCAGATTGGTCAGGGAAAACAGGGTCGGCTCGGCAGGAAGAAGAGGGGTCGGCAGGCTCACGATGGGATTCCAGAGACAGAAAGTATGTGACCTGCATGGTAAAGACGTAAGGAATGTTTGTCAGCCGGAAAATCCTGCTGCTACCATTCCCCGGTCTTTGTAAGGAGAGTTCCATGTTGAACCCAAGTGAGAAGTCCCGCCTGAAGTGGGCCTGCCGTCGCGGCATGCTCGAGCTGGATGTGATCTTTATGCCATTCTTTGAGCACGAGTTCGATGGCCTCGGCGAGGCCGAACAGTGCACCTTCATCCGCCTGCTGGAGTGCGAGGATCCCGAGCTGTTCCGCTGGTGCATGGGTCACGGCGTGCCCGAGGATCCCGCTTTTGCCGCCATGATCCCCCTGATCCTCGAGCGCAACCAGGCCCGTCACGACAGCCTGCGCTGAGCCCGACTCGCGACCGCCACCCCTCATGGCCAGCCTCGCGTCTCCCCAGCGGGTAGTGATGCCCGTGATCGCCTCCCGCCAGCAGCGTCTGCTGCTGTGCATCCTGTTTCTGTTGCTGCTCTTGCCCGTCGCCAGCTTGATCCAGGGCTGGCAATGGGGGCTGTTCCTCCCTGTCTGGGGGCTGAGTCTGTGGCGCGCGTTGCGCCGCCATCCGGCGGCGAGCGGCGTGCTCGTCTGGGATGGGGAGTGGCTCGAGTGGCAAGGGGCGCGCCATCGGCTGGATCCCCGCAGCCGCATCCTGCCCGGGGTGCTCTGGTTGCGGCTGAAGACGGTGGAGGGCTCCGAGGGGCAGCTCTGGCTCTTCTCCGATGCCCTGGCCCCTGCACACTACCGCGCCCTGGCCCGCGCCATTCACCTCGCTGTCCGCTAGGGGCGTCTCTCTACCTGCTACATCTGCCGCTCATAGCAGATGACCCCGCCTGGGCGGGGTCATCTGGGGGAGGGCATACGCCCGAATCGAACGCAACGGCCTTATTCCAGATCCGGGGTCAGCACGGTCGGCTTGGAATCCGGCTGCATGTCCGGATAATCCAGGTTGTAGTGCAGACCGCGAGACTCCTTGCGCTCCAGGGCGCAGTTGACGATGAGCTCGGCCACCTGCAACAGGTTGCGCAGCTCCAGCAGGTTGTTGGAGACCCGGAAGTTGGCGTAGTACTCCTGCACCTCCTGCTTGAGCAGATCGATGCGACGCTTGGCCCGGGCCAGGCGCTTGTTGGTGCGCACTATGCCCACGTAGTCCCACATCATCAGCCGCAGCTCGTGCCAGTTGTGCTGGATCACCACCTGCTCGTCCGAGTCATCCACCTGGCTCTCGTCCCAGGCCGGCAGGCTGGGGGGCGCCACGCTGGTGGGCAGCTTGGCCAGGATGTCGGCTCCCGCCTGGTGGGCATAGACCACGCATTCGAGCAGGGAGTTGGAGGCCATGCGATTGGCGCCGTGCAACCCGGTATAGGTCACCTCGCCGATGGCATAGAGGCCGGGGATGTCGGTCTGGCCGTTGTTGTCGATCATCACGCCGCCACAGGTGTAGTGGGCCGCCGGGACGATGGGCATCGCCTCCCTGGTGATGTCGATACCGACCGCGAGGCAGCGCTCATAAATGGTCGGGAAGTGCTTGATGATGAAATCCGCCGGCTTGTGGCTGATGTCCAGATACATGCAATCCGCCCCGAGGCGCTTCATCTCGTGGTCGATGGCGCGGGCGACGATGTCCCGCGGGGCCAGCTCGGCCCGCTCGTCAAACTCCGGCATGAAGCGGCTGCCGTCGGGACGGCGCAGGTAGGCCCCCTCGCCACGCAGCGCTTCGGTCAGCAGGAAGTTGGGGTCGTCCGGGTGGAACAGGCTGGTGGGGTGGAACTGGTTGAACTCCAGGTTCGCCACCCGGCAGCCGGCGCGCCATGCCATGGCGATGCCGTCGCCAGAGCTGACGTCCGGGTTGGAGGTGTACTGGTACACCTTGGAGGCACCGCCGGTGGCCAGCGCCACGAAGCGGGCGCGGATCACCTCGACCTGCTCGGCGTTGCGATTCCAGACATAGGCTCCCAGTACCTTGTTGCCCGGCAGACCCAGCTTGCGGGTGGTGATGAGATCGACCGCGTTGAAGCGCTCCATCAGCTGGATGTTGGGGTGGGCGCGCACCTGGTCGATCAGGGTGAGCTGCACCGCCTTGCCGGTGGCGTCGGCCGCGTGGAAGATGCGGCGATGGCTGTGGCCCCCTTCCCGGGTCAGGTGATAGTGGGATTCCCCCTCGGCATCCTCTTCCTGATCGAAGGGGACCCCTTGCTGAATGAGCCACTGGATGGAGTCGCGGGCGTTGCGGGCGGTGAACTCCACTACCGCCGGGTCGCACAACCCGGCGCCGGCGTTGAGCGTGTCGCTCACGTGGGATTCGATGCTGTCGGTCTCGTCGAACACGGCAGCGATGCCTCCTTGCGCATAGAGAGTGGCCCCCTCACTGATGGGCCCCTTGCTCAGAACCAGGACTTTGGCCTGGTCTGCCAATCGCAACGCGAGGGACAGACCGGCGGCACCGCTGCCAATGATGAGTACGTCGCAAAGGTATTCAACACTTGCTTTCATAAGTATCATTGGCCTGGATTAAGAACTGGCCCCATGGTAGCCCAAGGGGGGTTGTGATGCAGCCCGCATCACATTTTTTTCAATGCAAGCGAACTTTCCCTGATTCCTCCTGTCTGAACTTGTGCGCTTAGAAGGGGCCGGAAAAGAAAAACGATAACCTGATGGGGGTTTTACGGCTCTGATGAGCGACCAGAATCTACTGGACGAACAGCTGGTTGAACGGGTCCAGCGTGGCGATAAAAATGCATTCAACCTGTTGGTACGCAAGTACCAGCACAAGGTGGTCAACCTGGTGGCCAGGTATGTCAACAATCCGGGCGATGTACCGGATGTGGCGCAGGAGGCATTCATCAAAGCCTACCGTGCGTTGCCGACATTCCGTGGCGAGAGCGCGTTTTACACCTGGTTGTACCGGATTGCCGTCAACACGGCCAAAAACTACCTGACGTCACAGGGGCGCAGACCGCCCAGCAGTGATGTCGAAGCGGACGAGGCTGAATATTATGGTGGTGGTGAAGCCCTGCAAGAGGTGGCCACCCCGGAAAACCTGGCGCTGACCGACGAGATCAAGCGTACCGTGTTTACCGCCATAGAAGCCTTGCCAGAAGATTTGAGAACGGCGATCACCCTTCGTGAAATGGAAGGGCTGAGCTACGAGGAGATTGCGGAGATCATGGATTGTCCGGTGGGTACGGTGAGATCCCGCATCTTCCGGGCGAGGGAAGCAATCGATAAAAAGCTGCAACCTCTGATCGAGCATTAACTGGGGAAAGACAGGCAAACTTATGGCAAATAAAGAGCAACTTTCAGCCCTGATGGATGGCGACCTCAGCGAAATCGAGGTACTGAACGAGCTGGGAACGGATCCCGCTCTGCAGGATACCTGGTCGCGTTACCATCTGATCGGTGATGCCATGCGGGGTGACCTGCCGGTCAATCTGCAACTGGATCTCAGCGACAGCATCATGCTGGCGCTGGAGGATGAACCCGCCATACTGGCGCCCAAGCCGGCACAGCCTGCTGCGCCCCAGGTGCAGCCCGCCGGCAAGGTGATCCCCTTCGTTCGCCGCTTTGGCCAGCAAGTGGGGCAGTATGCCATTGCCGCCTCCGTGGCTGCCGCCGTCATCTTCGGCGTGCAGCAGTACCAGGGCAAGGACGGTGTGCCGACCAGCCCGGTGCTCAATACCATACCCGTGGGTGGCAGTGCTGCGCCGGTGAGCGTGCACTATCCCCAGGATGGCAGCCGGACCGGTGTGCGTCAGCAAGGTCTGAGCGAGCAGCAGATGCAGGAGCAGCGCGAGCGCATCAATGCCTTCCTGCGCGACCATCAACTGCAACAGCGTCTGCTGCAAGACAAGCAGATTCAGGAATAACGCATTTTTAGGGATCAGATCGTGCGCCAGTCCAGCCGTATCCTGCTGGCCTCTCTCCTGTTGATTTGTGCCAAGGCCTCGGCCGACGATCTGTCGGCCGAGGCCTTGTTGCAGCAGATGCAGAGTGCCGTTTCGCAACAAAACTTCGAATTGTCCATGGTCAAGGCCCGCCAGGGGCGCCTCGAGCCTATCCGTTTCAGCCACGGGATCATCGATGGCAAGGAGGTGGCTCACTTGAGCTATCTCGACGGCAAGGCCGTGGAGTTCCTGCAACGCCAGAACGAATACACCTTCTTCGAAAACACCCATGAACCCTACACCCTCAAGGGGGCGCGTTTCCCCGGGGTGTGGTCGAGCCTGGTGAGGATGCCGCTGCCCCGGGTGATGGAGAGCTATGACCCCGTGCTGGCGGGCCGCAGCCGGGTGGCCGGCCTGGTGGCACAAGTGGTGCGGCTGGTGCCCAAGGAGGCGGACAAGTACGGCTTCGTGCTCTGGATTGACGAACAGAGCCATCTGCTGCTGCGGGTGGACATGGTGGATCGAGAGGGCAATCTGGTGGAGCAGGTGCTGGGGGTGGATCTGGACAGGCAATCTGCGCCGGCCCCCTGGCTGGTCACCCTGGCACGCAGCAAGCTGCCGGATGCGCTGGCGCTGGAAGATGCCTATCCCGCTCCCCAGCAGACCCTCAACTGGCACCTGACCTGGTTGCCCGATGGCTTCAAGGTGCTCTCTCAGGATCGGCATCAGCTGGTCAGCACCAGTCTGCCGGTGGATTACATGATGCTCTCCGACGGGCTGGTGGATCTCTCCGTCTACGTTTCCCGGGTCGATCCCAAGCAGGCGGTGCGCCAGCAGTTGATTCGCCAGGGGGCCACCTCGCTGGTGAGCTTCGTCAACGAGGTCGGGGTAGAGATCACCGTGGTGGGCGAGGTGCCCGCCGAAACTGCCAAGCGCATCGCCGAGGCAGTGCAGCCCCTGGCTCGCAACGAGGCGGTGCAGTGAGTCTTTGCCGTGAGACTTGCCCTGAGGGTGCCGCCGTGCTGAGATCCGGAGCATCCACCGCCCCCTGTGAGGAGTCATCAGGTGAGTAACATGAGTGAAGAGCTGGCCACAGTAGTGGCCATCGACGGCAATCACGCCTGGGTGGAGTGCGAGCGGCGATCCGCCTGCAGCGGTTGCCACCAACAATCCAGCTGCGGGACCGGCACCGTCGCCAAGGCCTTTCCCATGAAGGCGCAGCGGCTGCGGGTCGCCCTCACCTGTGATGTGGCGGTGGGCCAGCAGATCCGCCTGGGCATCCCTCAGGCCAGCATCCTGCGCGGTGCGGCCCTGGTGTACGTGCTGCCGCTCTTCTGTCTGCTGCTGGGCGCCCTGCTCGGCCAGCTTTGGCTGGTGCCGCTCTTGTCGGCGGGAGAGGGGGTGACCATCCTCTGCTGTCTGCTGGGCGGCGCCATCGGATTTTTACTGGTTCGTTACTTTTCTGACCGGCTCGAGCAGGGGGAATACGGTCCCCGCATGCTCGGGGTGGTGCTCAATACCCGTCATCTCTCTTGAGGGGCCGGGTCTGGCGGAGGGCATCCAGGTGCCCAACGCCCGCCAGACAAGGCGCTATTTGTGGGGCCCGCCGACTAAAGATTGGCCGTCGACCGGGTTATCCAGTAAAATCCTGCCCTCATATCCGACCCTAACTTAATTTTGAGTGATTCTTGCTCGATGAAACACATTCGTAACTTTTCGATTATTGCGCACATCGACCACGGTAAGTCGACCCTGTCGGACCGTCTGATCCAGACTTGCGGCGGCCTGTCCGATCGCGAGATGCAGGCCCAGGTGCTGGACTCCATGGATCTGGAGCGCGAGCGCGGCATTACCATCAAGGCACAGAGTGTGACCCTGAACTACCAGGCACAAGACGGTAACACCTATCAGCTGAACTTTATCGACACCCCGGGCCACGTGGATTTCTCCTACGAGGTTTCTCGCTCCCTGGCTGCCTGTGAAGGGGCACTGCTGGTGGTGGATGCCGGTCAGGGGGTTGAGGCACAGACTCTGGCCAACTGCTACACCGCCATGGAAATGGATCTGGAAGTGGTGCCGGTGCTGAACAAGATTGACCTGCCGGCCGCAGAGCCCGAGCGGGTTGCTGAGGAGATCGAGGACATCGTCGGCATCGACGCGGTGGACGCGGTGCGCTGCTCCGCCAAGACCGGCCTCGGTGTCGATCTGGTGCTGGAAGAGATCGTCGCCAAGATCCCGTCCCCGGAAGGGGATCCGGAGGCGCCGCTGCAGGCGCTGATCATCGACTCCTGGTTCGACTCCTATCTCGGGGTCGTGTCGCTCGTGCGGATCAAGAACGGTTCCCTGAAGAAGAACGACAAGATCAAGGTGATGAGCACCGGTCAGGTGTGGGGTGTGGATCGCATCGGTATCTTCACGCCGAAGCAGGTGGACACCGACGGCCTGGGTTGTGGCGAGGTAGGTTGGGTCGTCTGCGGCATCAAGGACATCCACGGTGCGCCGGTGGGGGATACCCTGACCCTGGCCAAGCACGGTGCCGAGAAGGCGCTGGCCGGCTTCAAGAAGGTGAAGCCCCAGGTCTATGCGGGCCTGTTCCCCATCTCCAGCGATGACTACGAGTCCTTCCGTGATGCGCTGGAGAAGCTCTCCCTCAACGATGCCTCCCTGTTCTACGAACCGGAGAGCTCCACGGCGCTGGGCTTCGGCTTCCGCTGCGGCTTCCTCGGGATGCTGCACATGGAGATCATCCAGGAGCGTCTGGAGCGTGAATACGATCTGGATCTCATCACCACCGCGCCGACCGTGGTCTACGAGATCGAGCTGAACGATGGCTCCACCATCCACATCGACAGCCCGGCCCAGATGCCCGCCATCAACAACATCAAGGAGATGCGCGAGCCCATCGCCGAGTGTCACATCCTGCTGCCGCAGGAGTACATGGGCAACGTCATCACCCTCTGCATCGAGAAGCGCGGTGTACAGACCAACATGGTCTACCACGGCAAGCAGGTGGCGCTGACCTACGAGATCCCGATGGCGGAAGTGGTGCTCGACTTCTTCGACCGTCTGAAGTCCACCAGTCGCGGCTACGCCTCCCTGGACTATGGCTTCAAGCGCTTCGAAACCTCCGACATGGTCCGTCTGGACATCATGATCAACGGCGAGCGGGTCGACGCCCTGGCCATCATCACCCACAAGGAGAACGCCCAGTATCGCGGTCGCCAGGTGGTGGAGAAGATGCGCGAGCTGATCCCGCGCCAGATGTTCGACATCGCCATCCAGGCCGCCATCGGCAACCAGATCATCGCCCGCAGCACCGTCAAGGCATTGCGTAAAGACGTCACCGCCAAGTGCTACGGTGGTGACGTGAGCCGGAAGAAGAAGCTGCTGAACAAGCAGAAAGAAGGCAAGAAGCGGATGAAGTCCCTGGGCCGTGTGGACGTGCCGCAAGAGGCCTTCCTCGCCATTCTCCACGTCGGAAAGGATTAATCGATGGCAAGCACCTTTTCCCTGATCCTCGTCGTCGTCACCCTGCTGACCGGCATCATCTGGACGCTCGACAAGCTGGTCTGGGCCAAGCAGCGGGCGGCCAAGATTGCCGCCGCCCGTGCCAATGCCGGTCCGGATGTGGACGAGAAGACACTGGCCAAGGTGGCCCCCATGCCGGTCTGGATCGAACAGACCGGCGGGGTTTTCCCGGTGATCGCGCTGGTGCTGATCCTGCGCTCCTTCATCTTCGAGCCGTTCCAGATCCCGTCCGGCTCCATGATGCCGACCCTGCTGGTGGGCGACTTCATCCTGGTGGAGAAGTTTGCCTACGGCCTCAAGGACCCGGTGACCAACACCAAGTTCCTCGAGACCGGCGAGCCGAAGCGCGGTGATGTGGTGGTCTTCAAGTATCCGCTGGATACCCGGGTGGACTACATCAAACGGGTGGTCGGCATGCCCGGCGATCGGGTCATCTATCGCAACAAGGAGCTGATGATCCGGCCCAAGTGCGATGAGCAGGAAGGGAAAACGTGCCCCGGCTTCCAGAAGCTGGACGTCAAGTTCGAGCAGCGCGGCGAGTTCAGCCAGATGGGGATCCCGCTGGATCGCTACACCGAACAGCTGGGCGATGTCTCCCACGAGACCTTGCGCAACCCGCTGATGCCGGACCTGGTGGACCGCTACTATCGCCAGCCCGGCACCTACCCCGACGAGTGGGTGGTGCCGGAAGGCCACTATTTCGTGATGGGTGACAACCGCGACAACAGCACCGACAGTCGTTTCTGGGGCTTCGTGCCCGAGCAGAACCTGGTGGGCAAGGCGGTCGCCATCTGGATCAGTTTCGAATTCGAGCGCGAGGAAGGGTCCAGCTTGCCGAGCTGGGTGCCGACCGGTGTGCGCTTCAACCGCATTGGCGGAATCAAGTAAATGAATATCAAGATGAACAGACTGCAGTCCCGTCTCGGGCATGTCTTTCAGGATCCTGAGCTGCTGACCCGGGCACTGACCCATCGCAGCGCAGGGTCCCGTCACAACGAGCGCCTGGAATTTCTGGGGGACTCCATCCTGAGTCTGGTGATTGCCGATGACCTCTTCCACCGCTTCCCGCAGGCAGCGGAAGGGGATCTCAGCCGGATGCGCGCCACCCTGGTGCGCGAGAAGACGCTGGCCGAGCTGGGCCGGGAATTCGACCTCGGGGATCACCTGATCCTGGGGCCGGGGGAGCTGAAAAGCGGCGGTTTTCGCCGCGAGTCCATCCTGGCCGACACCGTCGAGGCGGTGATCGGCGCCGTCTATCTGGACACGGATCTGGAGCGGGTGCGCAGCCTCCTGCTCGGCTGGTATGCCAGCCGCCTTGGCGAGATCAAGCCCGGGATCGAACAGAAGGATCCCAAGACCCGTCTGCAAGAGATCCTGCAGGGCAGCCGCAAATCCCTGCCGACCTACACGGTGACCAACGTCAAGGGCGAGGCCCACAACCAGGAGTTCACCGTCCAGTGCGAAGTGGATGGGCTGGATGGCCCCCTGGTCGGGATCGGCTCCAGTCGCCGCAAGGCCGAACAGGCCGCGGCGCAGCAAGCACTGGAACGGCTGTCATGAGCACCATGACGGATCCGGCACTGTGCGCTCTTTTCACTCCATCAGCATTGGGAACGCGGTCATGACAGATACCACCTATTGCGGCTTTGTCGCCATCGTGGGCCGCCCCAACGTGGGCAAGTCCACCCTGCTCAACAAGTTGCTCGGCCAGAAGGTCAGCATCACCTCGAAGAAGCCCCAGACTACCCGTCACCGGATCCTGGGGATCGACACCGAGGAGAACCATCAGACCATCTATGTGGATACCCCGGGTCTGCACATCGAGGAGAAGCGGGCCATCAACCGCCTGATGAACCGCGCCGCCACCAGTTCCCTGGGGGACGTGGCCATGGTGGTGTTCGTGGTGGACGGCACCCACTGGACCAAGGATGACGAGATGGTGCTGGGCAAGCTGCGCCACCTCAAGTGCCCCGTGGTGCTGGCGGTCAACAAGATCGACAACGTCAAGGAGAAAGAGGATCTGCTGCCGCACCTCGAGTGGCTGGGTCAGCAGATGAACTTTGCCCACATCCTGCCCATCAGTGCCGAGAAGGGCACTAACGTGGAGAAGATCCGCGAGTGGGCCAAGGATCTGCTGCCGGAGAACGTCCACTTCTTCCCGGAAGATTACGTGACCGACCGCTCTTCCCGCTTCATGGCCTCCGAGATCATCCGCGAGAAGCTGATGCGCTTCACCGGCGAGGAGCTGCCCTATTCGGTGACGGTGGAAATCGAGCGCTTCAAGGTGGAGGAGACCGGTCTCTACCACATCCACGGGCTCATCCTGGTGGAGCGCGAAGGCCAGAAGAAAATGGTCATCGGCAACAAGGGCGAGAAGATCAAGACCATCGGCACAGAGGCGCGCATCGACATGGAACGGCTGTTCCAGAACAAGGTGCATCTCGAGCTGTGGGTCAAGGTCAAGTCCGGCTGGGCCGACGACGAGCGGGCCCTGCGCAGCCTCGGGTATGGCGACGACTGATTGCTGACCCCGGCTTTCGTCATCCACAGTCGGCCCTATCGGGAGACCAGCCAGCTGGTCGAGGTCTTCACCCAGGATAGCGGTCGATTCACCCTGGTGGCTCGCGGTTCCCGCGGGCCACGCTCCTCTCTGAAGGGGCTGCTTCAGCCCTTCACCCTGCTCACCATTGCCTGGCGCGGCAAGGGGGATCTCAAGAACCTCACCCAGGTGGAGTGCCCGGATCACTCGTTGCGCCTCGGCGGGGATCGTCTCTTCTACGGCCTCTATCTCAACGAGCTGGTCTACTACCTGCTGGAAGCGCACACCCCCTTCCCCGAGGTGTTCGACGCCTATGCCCGTGCCATCATGGCCCTGGCGGACGGCGAGACCCCGGAGCTGCCCCTGCGCCGCTTCGAGTTCCTGCTGCTGCAGGCCCTGGGCTACGCGGTGGACTTCGAATATGCCGCAGACGACGACTCCCCCATCGACCCCACCCTGCTCTACGGCTTCGAGCGGGAGCTCGGCTTTGTCGCTTGCGAGCGGGCGCCGGATCCCCGTACCCTGTTCCTCGGCGCCCACCTGCTGGCCTTCGCCGAGGGGCGTTTCGACACGCCCCCCTTGCTGCAGGCGGCCAAGCGTTTCAGCCGGCTGGCGCTGCAGCCCTATCTCGGCAAGCGTCAACTGAAGAGCAGGGAGCTCTTTTTGAAGCGAAAAGGCAGTGTTTCAAGCTGATTTTTATTATCTGGTGATGTTTTGTGTTTATGACATCGCCTTTCATGAACAATAATGCTGTCGCCGTGGCCAGAACCGGGCTGCGGCGGCACATGGACAGAGGAGCGGGCTTCACCCGCCCCGGCATTCACAGATGACCTGTATCAAGGAGTAAGCAATGAGCGAGATCTACCTGGGTGTGAACATCGACCATATCGCCACCCTGCGCAACGCCCGCGGCACCCAGTATCCGGATCCGGTACAGGCCGCCTTCGTGGCCGAGCAGGCCGGTGCCGATGGCATCACGGTCCACCTGCGGGAAGATCGCCGCCACATCACCGACCGGGACGTGGAGATCCTGCGCCAGACCATCCAGACCAGGATGAATCTGGAGATGGCGGTGACCGAGGAGATGATCGGCATCGCCTGCCGCATCAAGCCCCACTTTGTCTGCCTGGTGCCGGAGAAGCGCACCGAGGTGACCACCGAGGGTGGTCTGGACGTGGCGGGCCAGCTGGACAAGGTGACCGATGCGGTGACCCGCCTGGCCGCCGTGGGCGCCCAGGTGTCGCTCTTCATCGATGCGGATCCGCTGCAGATCGATGCGGCCGCCGCGAGCGGTGCTCCCTTCATCGAGATCCACACCGGCCGCTACGCCGATGCCACCACGGATGCCGAGCGCAACGCCGAGTTCAAGCGCATCGCCGCCGGTGCTTCCTACGCCGCTGGCAAGGGCTTGAAGGTCAATGCGGGCCACGGTCTGCACTACCACAACGTCAAGGCCATCGCCGCCATCCCCGAGCTCTATGAGCTCAACATCGGTCACGCCATCATCGGCCGCGCCGCCTTCGACGGTCTGGCCAAGGCGGTCAGCGACATGCGTGCGCTGATGCAGGAAGCCCGTCAGGGGATCTGATGCCGCTTCGCAGGTATGAAAACCACAAGGGACGCTTCGGCGTCCCTTGTGGTTTTCAGGAATGGAAGGCGGGGTGAACCCCGTGCTCATCTGGCATGGGGCCGGGCATCCGTGTGCAGAGGGCGAAAGGGAAGGGGCGCCTCAGCCTGGTTCCGGGAAGTAGCGCTCCAGCAGGGCGGTGAGGATGGCCTGGCACTCGGCATCCGGCTCGCCGGAGACCAGGGCGGGGCGAAAGTGAAGCTGGAAGGCGCGCAGGGCGGCGCGGCTCTGCTCATCCCAGGCGCCGTGCTGGGGGAGGCCGTAGCCGTAACGGGCAAGCTGCTGCTGCCATTGCAGCGCATCCCAGGGGATGAGCTGCGTCTGGCGCAGCTCGGCCACCCGGGCCTCGTCGGGCCAGGCGCCGACACCGTAGCGCAGGGCGAGCTCGCGCCAGGGGAACCGGGGGCCGGGATCCTGCTTGCGCTCGGGGGCGACGTCGCTGTGGGCCAGCACCTGGGTGGGGGGGATCTGGTAGCGTTCGACCAGATCCCGGGCGAGGGCGCCGAGGGCGGCGATCTGGGCCGGGGAATAGGGTTGCCAGTGTCTCAGATGGGCGGGCAGGGCCGCGTCTTTCTCGTCATACCCGAGATTCACTATCTCGATGCCGAGCGAACTGGCGTTGAGCCCGGCGTAGTGATGCCAGCGACTGCGTCCGGCGTGCCAGGCCCGCTGGCTGTCGGGCACCAGCTGGTAGACCGGGAACGGTTGCTCGTCGGTGTCGCGGGGGAGCAGGTAGTGGGCGCTCACCTTGTGCTCCGGCTCGGTCAGCAGGCGCAGGGAGCGGGCATCCTCTTCATCCGTGTAGTGCAGGATGAGAAAGGCGATGCGCTCGTTCTGGCTGGCGCTCTGATGCTCCTGATTGAGCCGATAGGGTGCAGGCTGGCAGGCGCCGAGCAGCAGGATGAGGGGCAGTGACCAGAACCAGCGCGCCGCGAACCGACACGCACCGCCGCTCGCCGACGGGCGTGGAGTCAGCAGGCGGCGCCAGCCCATGGTCTAGCCTCGCACCTGGCCGGAGGCGGTCATCAGGGCCCGGGCTTGTATTTGGCGGTGAGGCCAATCAGGAAGTTGCGCAGGATCTGATCCCCGCAATCCTGATAGTGCTTGTGATCCCTGGCGCGGAACAGGGCACTCAGCTCGGACTTGGAGAGGTTGAAGTTCGCGAGCTTGAGGGTGCCCAGCATCTCCTCTTCCTTGTAGTTGAGGCCGATGCGCAGCTTGCGCAGGATCAGGTTGTTGTTGATCCGGTTCGGGATCACCTGGGGCGGGGCATCTTCCCGCACACCGCGGCGCAGGGCGATGAAGCCGTCGAGGAACTGGCTCAGTGCCGAGTCCGGGCAGGCGGCGAAGCCCGCTTCCTGTGCCTCGCCCTCTTCGGCCTCTTTCATCAGCCAGCCGTGCAACTGGGCATGGGTGATGGCCAGATTGCCCTTGGCAAAGATCTCGACCATCTGGTCGTTGCTGATGCTGAGGGCATAGCGCAGGCGGCGCAGAATATCGTTGTTGGTCATGTTGACTCCTGTGGAAACGGCGCAGATGTTACCACCTGCCGCCTGTCCAGTCAGAAAAAGCGCCTCAGTCGGTCAGGGCCAGGTAGCGGGGGGCCTCTTGCCTCACCTGCTCCAGGGCATCCTGCAGCTCCAGCAATTCGGGCTCCAGATCGCTCACGGCGACCCCGTCGCGCAGCTGCTGCTCGAGCTGGGAGAGCAGGCGTTGCAGACCCGGCACCCCGGAGTAGGCGCAGCCACCGTTGAGGCGGTGGAGCTGGGCCAGCACGTCTGCATCCTCGGCACTCCCTTCCAGCGCCGCCGCCAGGATGGGCTCCACCTCGTCGAAGCTGGCCAGCAACATGGTCAGCATCTCCCGGGCGAGGGCTGGCTTGCCGGCGGCCTGACGCACGGCGAGGGGCCAGTCTATCTGCTGATCCCCGTGATTCTGGTGCCGTCGGTGGGCGAAGTCGGTGATGAGCTGCGCCAGCATCCCCTCGTCGATGGGTTTGGCCAGGTAGTCGTCCATGCCCTGGCGAATGAGGCGCTCCCGCTCACCGGGAATGGCATGGGCGGTGACCGCGACGATGGGGGTCTCGGTGTTGAGGGAGTGGTGGCGGATCGCCTGGGTGGCGCTGATGCCGTCCATGACGGGCATCTGGATATCCATGAAGATGATGTCGAACGGCTGGCTCTGGGCCAGGTTGACCGCCTCCTTGCCGTTCTTGCACACCACTACCTCGGTCACCATCTCCTTGAGCATGGCGGCGATGAGCTTGAGGTTGGCGGCGTTGTCATCCACCGCCAGCACCTTGACCGCCTGCACGCTGCGCGGCGTCGGCGCGGGCAGGGGGGCACGGCGTACCGCCTCGGGGGAGAGCAGGGCGTGCAGCAACTTGCGATGGTTGATGGGCTTGGAGAGGCAGTGGACGGCGCCGTGGGCCAGCATGGCGTCGTAGAGGGCCGGCTCGTGGCTGCTGAGCAGCACTATGGTGTTCTGCTGGCCGTCCAGTCCGTCGAGACGGGCAATCACCTGCTGCGGGCTGTGCAGGGTGCTGCTGCCGATGAGCACCATGTCCTGGCTGCTCATCGGGGGCCACTCCTCGTCCACCGTCAGGGAGTGCACATCCAGGTGCCACTCTCCCAGCAGGGCGAGCAGGGAGGCGTGAGTGAAGGGATCCGGCTCCAGCAGCCAGACCCGCTTGCCCTGGATGCGATCCAGCGGAAGCCGCTCGCTCTGGGGCAGGGGCGAGACATCCAGATCGAGGTGGAACGAGAAGACCGACCCCTTGCCGAGTTCGGATTCGAAGCGGATCTGGCCCCCCATCTGCTGCACCAGCTTCTGGGTGATGACGAGCCCGAGCCCGGTGCCCCCATAGCGGCGGGAGATGGAGGAGTCTGCCTGGTTGAAGGCCTGGAACAACTGGCGCTGCTGCTCTTCCGAGATGCCGATGCCGGTATCGCGAATCAGCACCCGCAGGCGCACCTTGTTGCCGCTGGATTCCCCGGTCTGCTCGACACGCACGTCCACGTTGCCGCGCTCGGTGAACTTGATGGCGTTGCCGGTGAGGTTGGTGAGCACCTGCTGCAGGCGCATGGGGTCGCCGGTGAGGTAGTCCGGCACGGCGGCATCCACCTGGAGGGAGAGTTCGAGCTGCTTGTCGTGGGCGCTCGGCCCCAGCAGGTGCATGGTCTCGTTGAGGGTGTCCCGCAGGCTGAAGGGGATGTGCTCGAGCTGCAGCTTGCCCGCCTCCAGCTTGGAGAAGTCGAGGATGTCGTTGATGATCCCAAGGAGGTTGCGCGCCGACTTCTCGATGGTCTGCATGTAGTCGGTCTGGCTCGGGGTCAGGCTGGTCTTGAGCAGCTGGCGGGTGAAGCCGATGACCCCGTTGAGCGGGGTGCGCAGCTCGTGGGACATGTTGGCGAGGAACTCGGACTTGACCCTGGCCGCCTCCTGGGCGCGCTTCTTCGCCATGTCGAGCTCGACGTTCTGGATCTCGATCTGCTCGAGGGTCTCCCGCAGATCCGACGTCGCCTGATCGATGTTCTGCTGCATCTCCTCGTGATATTCGGAGAGCGCCTTGGCCATGGCGTTGATGCCGTTCTTGAGCATGTCCAGCTCGCCGGTGAGCTGGCCGCTGACCCGGGTATCGAGCCGCCCCTCCCTGATCCGGTGCACCGCCTGCACCATGTCGGTGATGGGCTGGGTCACGCTCTTGACCAGACGGAAGCCGAACAGGGCGCTGATGGCCAGCCCGATGAGCACGATGATGACCGCGAAGAAGGCGTCGCGGTACTGCAGGACGATGGCCCTGTCCGTGGCGAGCTGCATGGAGATGTAGCCGATGACCGGCGGCTCCAGATCGCTTGGCAGCGGGAAGCCGTCCAGGCTGGTCTCTGCCTGGATGGGGGTGCGCAGTATGATGTCATCGCCGTTGACGGAGACGCTGGTCAGGGCCGGGATGACGCTGCCGTCCGGCAGACGAAGCTGGCTGAAGTCCCTGTGGTAGTTGGACGTCACGAACAGCTGGTTCTCCTGGGTGAAGACGGCGATGGACTTGATGAAGGGCGAGTTCTTGCGATGGGTGAGCCCGATCAGCCGCTTGAGGGATTCGCGGCTGTGCTGTGTCATGCCGTATTCGCTGGCGATGGCCAGGGGCTCGATGATGTTGATGCCCTGATCGATGAGGTTGTTTTCCAGCTGCTGATAGCGGTGGAAGGTGAAATAGCCGGCGATGAGGCCGCCAATGATGAGGGTCGGCAAGATGGTGAAGGCCAGCACCCGGGCCCTGAGACCGTACTTGGTCATGCCGCCGACCCGCCTTTCGCAAGAGAAGCCATGACCCGGGGCGCATGCAGGCACCGGGGTCGGGCAGGCAATACAGTCATTGTCGCTGTACGGGGTCTCAGGCCGTATCCGGTCATATCAATGGGCCACTTTTGGTCAGAATGGACGATGGGGCGGATGCCGCGGCTGGGGCCCTCAGGCCGTATTTGGTCATACGATTATTCTTGTGGGACAATGGTCTGCCGCAGATTCCACAATCATGACATAGCCACCTATAGGCACCAAGTTTTATGGCCCAGTTTTTCAAGCCCCAAAAGAAATCCACCCAGCCCCAACGTATTGAATTTACGGTAGACAGTCTGGATCACCACTGTGTCGGCGTCGGCCGTCATCAGGGCAAGGCCATCTTCGTCGAAGGGGCGCTGCCCGGCGAGGCCATCAAGGCCCGCATCATCGACGACAAGAAGCACTATGCCCACGCTGCCTTGCAACAGGTGGTGACCCCGGCGGCCAACCGGGTCGCCCCCTTCTGCGACCACTATCGCGAGTGTGGCGGTTGCAGTGCCCAGCACCTGGGAGAGGGAGATCAACTGGCGGCCAAGGAGGCGGGACTGGTCAGCCTGTTCGAGCGCCTTGGCAACATCCAGGCGCCGGCGCTGGCACCTGCGCTGACGGGGGAGTCCCGCGCCTACCGCCGGGTCTGCCGTCTGGCCATCAAGTTTGACAAGAACGGTCGCTGCACCCGGGTGGGCTTTCGTCGTCGCCAGTCGAACGATCTGGTAGAGATTGCTGGCTGTCCTGTGCTGGCCGAGCCCCTCTCTGCTCTTATCGCCCCTCTGCGCGAATGCCTCAACCGGCTGAAGAGCCAGCGCGAACTGGGCCATGCGGAACTCATTCAGGGGGAGCAGGGCATGCTGATGCTGCTGCGCCACACCGGTCGCCCCACCGAGGCGGATCGGGCGCACTTGACTGAGTTTGCCACCGCCCAGGGGATAGACCTCTATCTGCAGGCGGCGGACGAGCAGATCGAACCTCTGCGTCAACAGTCTCAGCCAAGTTACACGCTGGATGGCCTGTCTCTTGCATTCGCTCCCGGCGACTTCATCCAGGTCAACGGGCCCGTCAACCAGCGCATGGTGGAGCAGGCATTGAGCTGGCTCGACGCAGGCAAGGATGACAAGGTGCTGGACCTCTTCTGCGGCATCGGCAACTTCACCCTGCCGCTGGCCCGTCAGGCCCGCGAAGTGGTGGGGGTGGAAGGGGAGCTCGCCATGGTGACGCGTGCACAGGAGAATGCCCGCCGCAACGGCATCGACAACGCCCGCTTCTACAAGGCGGACTTGAGCGGTGACATCGTGGGCATGTCCTGGGCCCGGGAAGGGTTCGATCTGGTACTGCTGGATCCGGCCAGACCCGGGGCGCTGGAGGTGATGAGCCACGTGGTGGCACTTTCCCCCAAACGGGTGGTCTATGTTTCCTGTAACCCGGTCACCCTGGCCCGTGACAGCCAGGTGCTGGTGCAGGGGGGCTACAAGCTGACCCGTCTGGGGATGCTGGACATGTTCCCCCACACCGGTCATCTGGAGTCCATGGCGCTGTTCGAACGGGGCTGAGTCGAGGCGACCGCATTATTCTGGATGAATCAAGATGCGGTCGTGATGATTTTTCGATGTGCATGATGCTGCCAGAGTGAGGTAAAACAGGTGTTTTTCGCTGCCTTCAACGGGCAGGGCAGCATGCGGTTATCTTGGTTTTCCAGCGGCGGCAGCGCTGTTTGAGCGGGAGTGATTAGGGTAATCTAGGTCGTCGATAGTGGATCGGATGCGGGGAAGAGCCCTGTCACCTTGCGCGGTGACATGCCTTGAAAACTCTTTCATGCATCCCCATTTGAGGCAGTCATCAGTTGATGAGGGGATGAGGAGAGCATCGGCTTTCGACCCCACACTTTTAAGGATTGATACCATGGTTGCGGTGCGCGATATTCATTTGAAAGACAATTTCACTCTGGATGAGTGGGTCAGTTCCCTTACCCTGAGTGAAAGTGACAAGAATCAGCTGCGAACCGTCTACCAGTATTGCCTGACCCTGGGTGACGAAGCGCTCACCAACCGCCTGCTGGTGCGCGGGGTCGAGATGGTGGGCATCCTGCTGATGCTCAGCATGGATCTCGCCACCCTCAAGGCCGCCATTCTCTATCCCTTCGTCGAAGCCGGTCTCATCAGCCAGGAAAAGGTGAACGAGGACTTCGGCCCCAAGATCGCCAAGCTGGTGGAAGGGGTGCTGGAGATGGAGGCCATTCGCTCCCTGCAAACCCTTCACCGCAGCGAAACCTCGCCGGAGCAGGTGGACAACGTGCGCCGCATGCTGCTCGCCATGGTCGAGGACGTGCGCGCCGTGGTCATCAAGCTGGCGGAGCGCATCGCCTGCCTGCGTGAGGCGAAGAAAGCGGATGAGGAGACCCGGGTGCTGATGGCCCAGGAGATCACCAACATCTATGCCCCCCTTGCGAACCGCCTCGGTATCGGTCAGCTCAAGTGGGAGCTCGAGGATCTCGCCTTCCGCTACCTGCACCCGGACACCTACAAGCAGATCGCCAAGCAACTGGACGAGAAACGGCTCGACCGCGAGCGCTACATCCGTGAATTCGTGCAGTCTCTGCGCGATGCCCTGGCCGAGGCCGGCGTCGAGGCCGAGGTCTATGGCCGACCGAAACACATCTACAGCATCTGGCGCAAGATGCAGAAGAAGCACCTCGAATTCAACGAGCTGTTCGATGTGCGCGCGGTGCGGGTGATCACCAAGCGGCTGCAGGATTGCTACGCGGCGCTCGGTATCGTTCACACCCATTTCCACCATATTCCCCGCGAATTTGACGACTATGTCGCCAACCCCAAGCCCAATGGCTACCAGTCCATCCACACTGTGGTGGTGGGGGAGGAGGGCAAGACGGTGGAGATCCAGATCCGTACCGAGCAGATGCATCAGGATGCGGAGCTCGGTGTGGCTGCGCACTGGCGCTACAAGGAAGGGGCACAGGCCGCTGCCAAGACCAGCACCTTCGAAGACAAGATCGAATGGCTGCGCAAACTCCTCGCCTGGCAGGAGGATCTCTCGGAGAGCGGCTCCTTGCTGGACGATCTGCGCAGTCAGGTGTTCGAGGACAGGGTTTATGTCTTCACTCCCAAGGGCGATGTCATCGACCTGCCGGCAGGGGCGACGCCGCTCGACTTCGCCTATCACGTGCACAGCATGATCGGTCACCGCTGCATCGGCACCAAGATCGACGGTCGCATCGTGCCCTTCACCTATACGCTGCAAACCGGTGATCAGGTGGAGGTGATCACCCAGAAGGAGCCGAACCCGAGCCGCGACTGGATGAACCCGAACGCCGGCTTCCTGCGCTCCAGCCGGGCGCGGGCCAAAGTGGCCACCTGGTTCAGAAAGCTGGACCGGGACAAGAACATCGCCGCTGGCAAGGAGCTGCTGGAGAAAGAGCTGGACAGACACAACCTCACCCTCTCCAAGGTGGACAAGGTGGTGCTGGAGCGCTTCCATGCGGAGGAGCTGGAAGATTTGCTGGCCGGTATCGGCAGCGGCGACATCCGCATCAACCAGCTGCTCAATTATCTGGACACCCGCTACAACAAGCCGACGGCGGAAGAAGAAGATCGCCGTCTGCTGGAGAAGCTGGAGCAGAAGGCCAATGTGCCCTTCCGCCCCAAACCCAAGGATCACATAGTAGTGGAAGGGGTGGGCAACCTGATGACTCACATCGCCCGCTGCTGCCAGCCCATCCCGGGGGACGCCATCCAGGGCTTCATCACCATGGGACGGGGGGTTTCCATCCACCGGGAAGATTGCGAGCAGCTCAAGGAGCTGTCGCGTCGCAACCCGGAGCGCCTGATCGATGCGGTCTGGGGGGAGAACTACTCCGGCGGTTACGGTCTCACCATCCGCATTCTCTCCAACGACAGATCCGGTCTGCTGCGCGACATCACCACCGTGCTCGCCAACGAGAAGATCAACGTGATGGGAGTGCGTTCGCGCTCCAACGTGCGCGAGCAGACCGCCGAAATAGACATGGAGCTGGAGATTTACAACATCAACGCCTTCAACCGGGCGTTGGCCAAGCTCAGTCAGCTCAACGACGTGATCAGCGCCAAGCGGCTGTAATGCTCAACCGACCGGCCCCAGTGGCCGGTCTGCATTTTCTCCCTCCTTGTAGAGCATTGAAGACGGATATCACGCGCCCCATCTCCGTCCGCCATGGCGCCACATCATGTGGAACAGTGGCGTGAGCGGATATTCATGAACCCCATTTACCGAATCGAAAGTGAGTTGCCCATGTCCCAACGCTACGACCTTCCCCAACTGCTCGACATCATGGCCAGATTGCGTGACCCGAACGGGGGCTGTCCCTGGGATCTCAAGCAGAGCTTCCAGACCATAGTGCCGCACACCCTGGAGGAGGCCTACGAGGTGGCGGATGCCATCGAGAGCGAAGATTGGCAAGGGCTGAAGGGGGAACTCGGTGATCTGCTGTTCCAGGTCGTGTTCTATGCCCAGCTCGGCAAGGAGCAGGGGTTGTTCGACTTTGCCGACATCGTCGATACCGTGAGCGAGAAGCTCATTCGCCGCCACCCCCATGTTTTCTCCGATGTCGATCTCGGTGACGAGAAGGCGGTCAAAGCGAACTGGGAGGCGGAAAAGGCGAAAGAGCGTGCGGCGCTCGACAAGGAGAGCGTGCTGGACGATATCCCCCTCTCCCTGCCTGCCCTGACCCGGGCAGCCAAGATCCAGAAGCGCTGCGCCACCGTCGGTTTTGACTGGAAGACCCTGGGGCCCGTGGTGGACAAGATCCACGAGGAGATCGAGGAGGTGATAGAAGAGGCGTTGATGGCGGATGTGGACGAGGGGCGGGTGAGCGACGAGCTCGGTGATCTCTTGTTCGCCACCGTCAACCTGGTGCGCCATCTGGGCAAGGATCCCGAGCAGGTGCTGAGGGCTGCCAACACCAAGTTTGAGCGTCGTTTTCGTCAGGTTGAATACTTTATTTCCGCAGAAGGTCTGAAAATGACGGATTGCTCCCTGGAGAAGCTGGACGAGGCCTGGAACAAGGCCAAGGAAACCGAGCAAAGTTGATTTGGCGCAAGACGAGGCGGCGGGGAGCCTGATAGATTTTTGTTCATTGTTTGGGAGTGGGGGTTTTGGTATACTGTTTCCCCGTCCTGCTTCATCCCCGAAGCACCCCTTAAAATTCCCTAAACTTCTTTCAGGTTCAGCATGACGACCAAATATATTTTTGTGACTGGTGGCGTTGTTTCATCCCTCGGCAAAGGCATTGCCGCAGCTTCTCTGGCAGCCATTCTGGAAGCCCGTGGTCTGGATGTGACCATCATGAAACTGGACCCGTACATCAACGTGGATCCGGGCACCATGAGCCCGACCCAGCATGGTGAAGTGTTCGTAACCGAGGACGGGGCCGAAACCGATCTGGATTTGGGCCACTACGAGCGTTTCATCCGCACCAAGATGACCCGCCGCAACAACTTCACCACCGGCCGCATCTATGCAGACGTGCTGCGCAAGGAGCGTCGTGGTGACTATCTGGGCGCCACCATCCAGGTGATCCCGCACATCACCAACGCCATCAAGGAGCGGGTGATTGCCGGTGCCGAAGGCCATCAGGTTGCCATCGTCGAAGTGGGCGGTACCGTGGGCGACATCGAGTCCCTTCCGTTCCTTGAAGCCATTCGTCAGCTGGCGGCCATTGTGGGTCGCAACAATGCCATGTTCATGCACCTGACCCTGGTTCCTTACCTGGCCGCCGCCGGCGAGGTGAAGACCAAGCCGACCCAGCACTCCGTGAAGGAGCTGCTCTCCATCGGTATCCAGCCGGATGTGCTGATCTGCCGCTCCGACCGCGCCATTCCGGCCAACGAGCGCGCCAAGATCGCCCTGTTCTGCAACGTGCCCGAGCGCGCCGTCATCTCCATGAAGGATGTCGACTCCATCTACAAGATCCCGGCGCTGCTGAAATCCCAGGGGCTGGACGGCTACATCACCGAGCGCTTCGGCATCGAGTGCAAAGAAGCCGACCTGGCCGAGTGGGAACAGGTCATCTATGAAGAGGCCAACCCGACTGCCGAAGTCACCATCGGCATGGTGGGCAAGTATGTCTCCCTGCCGGACGCCTACAAGTCCGTCAACGAAGCGCTCAAGCACGGTGGCCTGAAGACCCGTCTCTCCGTCAACATCAAGTACATCGACTCCCAGGACATCGAGACCCGTGGTGCCGAGCTGCTGGAAGGTCTGGATGCGATCCTGGTACCGGGCGGCTTCGGCGAACGCGGCGTGGAAGGCAAGATCCTGGCCGCCAAATATGCCCGCGAGAACAAGATCCCGTACCTCGGTATCTGCCTGGGCATGCAGGTCGCTTTGATCGAATACGCCCGCAACGTGGCGGGCATGGAAGGGGCCCACTCCTCCGAGTTCAAGAAAGACAGCCCGTACCCCGTGGTCGGTCTCATCACCGAGTGGGTGGATGACGAAGGCAACGTCGAGACCCGGACCGAGAAGTCCGATCTGGGCGGTACCATGCGTCTTGGCTCCCAGCTCTGCCACCTGGTGGAAGATTCCAAGGTGCGTCAGATGTACGGCAGCCCGACCATTTACGAGCGCCACCGTCACCGTTATGAAGTGAACAACAAGCTGCTGCCGCAGATTGAAGCGGCAGGTCTGAAGGTGACCGGTCTCTCCGCCGACAAGAAGCTGGTGGAAATCATCGAGATCCCGGATCACCCCTGGTTCGTGGCCGCGCAGTTCCACCCGGAGTTCACCTCGACTCCCCGTGATGGCCACGCCCTGTTCGCCGGTTTTGTGAAGGCGGCGGGCGAGTATCAGAAGCGTAATTTGAAGTAATTGAAAATAAATGCGGTTGGGGCTCTGTGCCACAGCCGCTTTTTTTGGCATATTTTTGTTGTTTTTTTACGAAACCTGAGGAAATACACATGTCCAAGATCGTTAAAGTGATCGGTCGTGAAATCATCGACTCCCGTGGTAACCCGACCGTTGAGGCCGAAGTTCACCTGGAAGGTGGTTTTGTTGGTATGGCAGCCGCTCCGTCTGGCGCGTCCACCGGTTCCCGCGAAGCGCTGGAACTGCGTGACGGCGACAAGAGCCGTTTCCTGGGTAAAGGCGTGCTGAAAGCCATCGAAGCCGTCAACGGCCCGATCGCTCAGGCTCTGCTGGGTAAAGATGCCAAGGACCAGGCCACTGTCGACCAGATCATGATCGACCTCGACGGTACCGAGAACAAATCCAAGTTCGGCGCCAACGCCATCCTGGCTGTTTCCCTGGCCAACGCCAAAGCTGCCGCTGCTGCCAAAGGCATGCCGCTGTACGCCCACATCGCCGAGCTGAATGGCACCCCGGGCGTCTACTCCATGCCGCTGCCCATGATGAACATCATCAACGGTGGTGAGCACGCCGACAACAACGTCGACATCCAGGAGTTCATGATCCAGCCGGTTGGCGCCAAGACCCTGAAAGAAGCCGTTCGCATGGGCGCAGAAGTGTTCCACAACCTGGCCAAAGTGCTGAAGTCCAAGGGCTACAACACTGCCGTCGGTGACGAAGGTGGTTTCGCTCCGAACCTGAAATCCAACGCCGAAGCGCTGGAAGTGATCGCTGAAGCCGTTGCCGCTGCCGGTTACAAACTGGGCACCGACATCACCCTGGCCATGGACTGCGCTGCGTCCGAGTTCTACGACGCAGAGAAGAAAGAGTACAACCTGAAGGGCGAAGGTCGTATCTTCACCTCCAACGGTTTCTCCGACTTCCTGGCTGACCTGACCACCAAGTTCCCGATCGTCTCCATCGAAGATGGCCTGGACGAGTCCGACTGGGAAGGCTTCGCCTACCAGACCGCCGAACTGGGCAAGAAAATCCAGATCGTGGGTGACGACCTGTTCGTAACCAACACCAAGATCCTGAAGCGCGGTATCGACAACGGCATCGCCAACTCCATCCTGATCAAGTTCAACCAGATCGGTTCCCTGACCGAAACTCTGGCTGCCATCAAGATGGCCAAAGACGCTGGCTACACTGCCGTCATCTCCCACCGCTCCGGTGAGACCGAAGACGCGACCATCGCCGACCTGGCTGTGGGTACCGCTGCTGGCCAGATCAAGACCGGTTCCATGAGCCGTTCTGACCGTGTTGCCAAGTACAACCAGCTGATCCGTATCGAAGAAGCCCTGGGTGCCAAGGCTCCGTTCCGTGGTCTGAAAGAAGTGAAGAACCAGGCTTAATTTTCGCCTGCGCTCATGCTTCACAAAGCCCCGCCATCTGGCGGGGCTTTTTCGTTCTGCGCTTATGGGCGTGTGCGAACTGCATTTTTTATTCCGACCAACCCATCCGGCACACAGGCTTTCTTTTGTCTTGCCTGCGAATATGGGAAACTAGGCCGCTTGAAGGAGACTCAGTGCATGCGGCTACTCACTCTTATCCTGCTCCTCCTGTTGGGAGGGCTGCAATATGACCTCTGGCTGGGGAAAAACGGCCTCTCCGACTATCGGGAACTCTCCACCGCCATCGAGCGGCAGCAACAGGACAACCTGGTACTCAAGGATCGCAACAGTCTGATTTACCGCGAAATCGACGATCTTACCTCTGGCCTTGAGGCCATCGAGGAGTTGTCGCGCAACGATCTTGGCTACATCAAGCAGGGCGAGACCTTCTACCGAATCATTCCCAAAGAAAAGGATCAGGTGACGGAGCCTGATGGTGCCCCCTACGATGACTGATAGCCTGAGCGGCCTGACCGCCATCGTCCCGGCTGCCGGTATTGGTAGTCGCATGGGGGCCAGTTGCCCCAAGCAGTACCTGTCCCTGGCAGGGAAATGCATTCTGGAGCACACCCTGGAGCGTCTGCTCTCCCATCCCGCCATCGCCCGTGTGATCGTGGCGCTGGCGCCCCACGACCGCTGGTTTGAGACGCTGACCGTGGCAACCGATCCGCGGGTGCTGCGAGTGGAAGGGGGAAGCGAGCGCGCCTTCTCCGTGCTCAATGCGTTGCACATGGCAGAAGGGGAGTGGGCACTGGTGCATGACGCCGCCCGGCCCTGTCTGACCCACGAGGATCTCGATGCGCTCATTGCTGCCGCCATGGCCTCTGGCGGTGCCATCCTCGGCAGCCGGGTGCGCGATACCATGAAGCGCACCGATGCGGCCGGCAATATCCTCGCCACCGTGGATCGCGAGCAGCTCTGGCATGCCCTGACGCCCCAGATGTTTTTAGTCCGCCCCCTCAAGCGGGCGCTGGAGGAGGGGCTGGCGCTCGGCGCTGCCATCACCGATGAAGCCTCCGCCATGGAACGCGCCGGTTTCCCCGTGCGCATGGTGGAAGGGCGGGCCGATAACATCAAGGTGACCCGGCCGGAAGATCTCTCCCTGGCCGGGCTCTATTTACAGCAACAACGTGCGTGCCGGTCGGCACGACCCGATTCATCCCCAGAGGAGCAGGCATGATCCGCACCGGACATGGTTTTGATGAGACAGATTTCCGTGTATTGAGGAGGGCGCAGGCATGATGCGGATCGGACATGGTTTTGATGTTCACAAGTTTGGCGGGGTCGGTCCCTGCATGCTGGGCGGGGTGGCGGTGCCCTATGAACAGGGCCTGCTGGCCCACTCCGATGGTGACGTGGTGCTGCATGCGGTGAGCGATGCCCTGCTGGGGGCCATCGGCGCTGGCGACATCGGCCGCCACTTCCCCGATACCGCCGCCGAATTCAAGGGCATCGACAGCCGCATCCTGCTGCGGGATGTCTTTGCCCGCGTGCAGCTCGCAGGTTATGCCATCGGCAACCTGGATGTGACCATCATCGCCCAGGCCCCCAAGATGGCCCCCCATATCGACGCCATGTGCGCCGTGCTGGCCGCAGATCTGCAATGTGATTTGAACCGGGTGAACGTCAAGGCGACCACCACCGAACAACTCGGATTCACGGGGCGCAAGGAAGGGATCGCCACCGAAGCCGTCGTCTTGCTGGTGAAACAATGATGCTTGAACAACTTGCCTATCTGCACGGGACGCCCAGTGCTCGCGGCATACTCAAGGCCGAGGCCGCCGACTTCGTGGTCAATGAAGATCTCGGGTTTGCACCTTGTGGCGAGGGGGAACACATCTTCGTCCGGGTACGCAAAACCGGCGAGAATACCGCCTGGGTGGCTGGCCTGCTGGCCGATGCGGCCGGGGTTGCCCGCAATGCGGTGACCTGGGCTGGTCTGAAAGATCGCCATGCGGTGACCGAACAGTGGTTCGGCATCCATCTGCCGGGCAAGGGCGAACCGGATCTCTCGGTCATCGAGAACGACAACATCCGGATCCTTGAGGTGAAGCGCCACAACAAGAAGCTGCGGGTCGGCTATCTCAAGGGCAACCACTTCACCCTGCGCCTCACCGGGCTGGAGCAGGCCGACGGGCTGGAATCCCGTCTGCAGGCGATTGCAACCCAGGGGGTGCCCAACTACTACGGCGAGCAGCGTTTCGGCCGCGGTGGCAACAACCTGGAGGCCGCCAAGGCGATGTTCGCCGGCAAACGGATCAAGGATCGCAACAAGCGCTCCCTCTATCTGTCCGCCGCCCGCAGCATGCTGTTCAATGCCATCGTCAGCGCCCGCATCGAGCAGGGACTGGCCCATCAGCTGCTGGCAGGCGACTGCGTGATGCTCAAGGGCAGCCACTCCATCTTCAGTGAAGAGAGCGTGACGCCCGAGCTCGAGGCGCGCCTTGCCTCCGGAGACGTGCAGCTGACCGCTCCCCAGTGGGGCCGTGGCCGTCTGGCGAGCCAGGGCGCGGCTGCCGAGTTCGAGCAAGGAGTGCTGGCTCCTTATGGTGACTGGTGCGAAGGACTGGAGAAGGCCGGGCTGGATCAGGACAGGCGCCCGCTGCTGCTCAAGCCGGAGCAGATGAGCTGGCAACGGGAGGACGAGGTGCTGACCCTGTCGTTCTTCCTGCCTGCCGGCGCCTTTGCCACCAGCGTGGTACGAGAGTTAATGCAGGCCGAAGAGGCCGATCACGGTTTCAGGAACTCAACCGATGCGAATTCTGGTCAGTAATGACGATGGGGTACACGCCGAGGGCATTCGCGCCCTCAGCGAGGCGTTGCGTGCCTGTGGCGAGGTCGTGGTGGTGGCACCGGATCGCAACCGCAGCGGTGCCAGCCACTCCCTGACGCTGGAAGTGCCGCTGCGGGTCACCCGCCTCGATGCGTCCAGTTTTCACGGCATCAAGAGTTATGCGGTCAAGGGGACGCCGACCGACTGCGTTCATCTGGCGGTCAACGAACTGCTGCGCCCTGAGCCCGACATGGTGGTGGCCGGTATCAATCACGGGGCCAACCTGGGGGATGACGTCATCTACTCGGGGACGGTGGCGGCCGCGACGGAAGGGCGTCATCTTGGTTTCCCCTCCATCGCCGTATCGCTGGTGGGCAAGACTCATTTCGCCAGTGCGGCCCACTACGCCGCCAAGCTGGTGCGGGGGCTGATGGTGCATCCGTTGCCTGCGGATCAGATCCTCAACGTGAATGTGCCGGACCTGCCGCTCGAGCAGATCAAGGGGATCAGGGTGACGCGTCTTGGCAATCGCCACCGGGCGGAGTCGGTGATCCGCACCGAGGATCCCCGTGGTCAGCCCGTCTACTGGATTGGCCCCCCCGGCAACCAGCAGGATGCAGGAGAGGGAACGGACTTTGCCGCCATCGAGCAGGGTTATGTCTCCATCACTCCCCTGACCATCGACATGACGGCCTACGGCAGTCTGTCGACCCTGGGCGCGTGGCTGGATCTGCAGGGATGACGTTGTGATAGTACAGCGCCTGTTGAATCAACTGATTGCCCAGGATGTCCGCGATTTCCGCGTATTGGCGGCGATTGCGAAGGTGCCGCGCCAGCTGTTCGTGGATGAGGCCATGGCCCACAAGGCCTGGGACAATACTGCCCTGCCCATCGGCCATGGGCAGACCATCTCCCAGCCTTACATCGTGGCGCGCATGACCGAGCTGCTGATCCAGAACGATCCGGCCCATGTGCTGGAGATCGGGACGGGATCGGGCTACCAGACGGCGGTACTGGCCCACCTGGTGGAGCATGTCTACACCATGGAGCGGATCAAGTCGCTGCAGTTTCAGGCCCGGCGCAGATTGCGCCAGCTCGATCTGCACAATGTGTCGGCCAAGCACGGCAATGGGTGGCTAGGTTGGCCCAACAAGGGCCCTTTCGACGCCATTCTGGTGACGGCGGCGGCCAGTGAGGTCCCCAAGGCCCTGACCGATCAGCTGGCTGACGGTGGTCGTCTGGTGTTGCCGGTGGGTGATGGCCAGCAGACCCTGCAGCTCATCGAGCGATCGGGCTCCCAGCTCACCAGCCGGATCCTGGAGCCGGTACGTTTCGTTCCCCTGATTGACGGAGATGTCGAGTGAAGTTGTTTTCCCGCCTTTATGTTCTGGTGATGCAGTGGGCACGCCACAAGTATGCCCCCTGGTATCTGGCCATCACCGCCTTTATTGAATCCATCTTCTGGCCCATTCCGGTGGATGTGATGCTGGCGCCCATGGCGCTCGGCAAACCTCATCGCGCCTGGCACTATGCCGCGCTGGCCACCCTCTTTTCGGTGCTGGGCGCCCTGTTTGGTTATCTGCTCGGCTATGCCCTGTGGGAGCCAGTGGTGCAGCCGCTGGTGACCTCGGTTGGCTATGAGGACAAGATTGCCCTGGCCGAGCAGTGGTTCGCGCAGTGGGGCATCTGGGTTATTTTTATTGCCAGCTTCACGCCGATCCCCTACAAGGTGTTTACCGTCACGGCTGGCTTGCTCCACATGGCACTGTTGCCTTTCATCCTGACCTCGCTGATCGGTCGTGGCATGCGCTTCTTCCTGGTTGCAGGTCTGATGCGCTGGGGCGGCGAGAAGATGGAGCGCAAGCTGATGCACTATGTGGATGTGCTGGGCTGGCTCTGTATTGGTTTGGCCGTTGCGGCCTATTTCTGGTTTAGTCGTTAAGGATCCACTATGTGTTCGCGTGTTTGGCAAGGTAGCGGTGTCGTCGTGTTGTCATGGCTGCTGCTTGCCTGTTCCTCCAGCAAGACTGCGGCTCCGGTGCACAGCCTGGGCAATGATCAGGTCGCTTCGACCATCCCCGTGCGTCAAGGTATGACCAAGCCCGGCATTGCAGGCAACGGGTACACCGTGGTCAAAGGAGACACTCTCTACTCCATTGCATTTCGTTCTGGCATGGATGTGGCTTCGCTTATCAGCATCAATGGCATCACTCCCCCCTATAACATTTATCCCGGCCAGCAGCTCAGGCTCGATGGCGCTTCCGCCCCCATGGCGGTGGCAACCGTCGGCAGCCCTGTCAGTCGTGGCAGCGTGACGGGGTCTGGCAGTTACGAGGTGCGCCGTGGCGATACATTGAGCAGCATCGGTCGCCAGTTCGGTCTTTCCAACCAGGCCTTGGCCCAGCGCAACAACCTCCAGGCTCCTTATGCATTGCACGTGGGTCAGGTGCTCAATGTGGGGGGCGCGGGTTCCTCGGGTGGTCAGATGGTGGCAGCAACCACACCGGTGGTGACCAGCACGGGGCCCAAACCCCTGGCCACGGCTCCGGCAGGTACGACCACACCATTTATTGCTCAGAAAACGATTGCTCCTGCCTCGTCAACAGCATACGCTCAGGCGAAAGAACAAAAAACCGTCAGTTCCTCGTCAACACTCTCCTGGCATTGGCCGACCAAAGGGCGGATCGTTGAAGGCTTCTCCGTTGCGGAACAAGGCAACAAGGGCATCGACATTTCCGGCCAGAAGGGCCAACCCATTTACGCTGCGAGCAGCGGCAAAGTGGTCTATGCGGGCAGTGCACTGCGAGGTTATGGCAAGCTGATAATTCTCAAGCACAACGATGACTACCTCTCCGCCTACGCTCACAACGATGAGTTGAGGGTCAAGGAGGGAGACACCGTGAAGGGCGGGGCGGTTATCGCCAATATGGGTAGCACGGATGCGCCGGATGTGCGCTTGCACTTTGAAATCCGGTACAAAGGCAAGTCGATCAACCCGATGGGCTATTTGCCAAAGCGTTAACTCAGAGAGCTGAGTCTTACTCTGGTGTAGGTCAGGGAGAGATATCATGAGCCAAGAACAACTGGTAATGCAGGATGCAGAGTTAGAGTTCGACGAGGAGCTGGAGGTTCAGGAGGAAGAAGAGGTTCAGGAAGTGGCGGCCGAAGCCGAAGAGACCATTTCCGATGAACTGATGGCGCCAGAGCTGAACAAGGTAATGGACGCCACCCAGCTCTATCTGGGAGAGATAGGCTTCTCCCCCTTGCTCACGGCCGAAGAGGAAGTCTACTACGCCCGCCGTGCCCTGCGTGGCGACAAAGCGGCGCGCAAGCGCATGATTGAATCCAACCTGCGCCTGGTGGTCAAGATTGCCCGACGCTACAACAACCGCGGCCTGGTGCTGCTGGATCTCATCGAAGAGGGCAACCTCGGTCTTATTCGCGCGGTCGAGAAGTTTGACCCCGAGCGAGGCTTCCGTTTCTCCACCTATGCCACCTGGTGGATCCGCCAGACCATAGAGCGGGCCATCATGAACCAGACCCGTACCATTCGTCTGCCCATTCATGTGGTCAAGGAGCTGAACGTCTATCTGCGCACTGCGCGCGAGCTTTCCCATCGTCTCGACCATGAGCCGACTGCCGAGGATATCGCCTCTGCACTGGATCGCTCTGTGGACGATGTGAATCGCATGCTCAAGCTCAACGAGAAGATCACCTCGGTGGATACTCCCATTGGTGGCGATCGCGACAAGGCGTTGCTGGATGTGCTTTCCGACGAGCGCGGAATGGGGCCCGAGCTGGAGTCCCAGGAAGATGACATGCGCAGCAGCATAGTGCACTGGCTGGAGGAGCTGAATCCCAAGCAGCGCGAAGTGCTGGCCCGCCGTTTCGGTCTGCTCGGCTATGAACCGGCCACCCTGGAAGACGTGGGCGCCGAGATTGGTTTGACCCGCGAGCGGGTGCGCCAGATCCAGGTGGAAGGGTTGCGCCGTCTGCGGGAAATTCTGCTGGGGCAGGGGCTGTCCATTGAGGCGCTGTTCCGCACCAACTAAACGGGTATGAATACCGTCATCAAGATGAAAAAGGGGCCGCAGGCCCCTTTCTTTTTGTCGTGGATCTTCCGGATCACACCGGATCCAGGGTATCCAGCGGCCAGCGCGGCACGGCCTTGACGACGAGGGGTTCGAAGACTCCCGCCTTCAGGCGTTGCATGCCGGCATAGGCGATCATGGCGCCGTTGTCGGTGCAGTATTCGGTGCGCGGGTAGAAGACTTCACCTTTGAGGCTCTCCATCAGCTCGGCCAGCTGGGCGCGCAGATGACGGTTGGCGCTGACGCCGCCTGCCACGACCAGACGATTGAGACCGGTCTCTTTCAGGGCACGACGGCACTTGATGGCCAGGGTGTCGACCACCGCATCCTCAAACGCCCGGGCGATGTCGGCACGGGTCTGCTCATCATCGCCGTTGGCGGCGATGGTATTGGCGGCAAAGGTCTTGAGGCCGGAGAAGCTCATGTCGAGCCCGGGACGGTCGGTCATGGGACGCGGGAAGGTAAAGCGTCCAGTGGTGCCCTTTTCTGCCAGCCGGGAGAGCAGCGGACCACCGGGGTAGTCCAGACCCATCAGCTTGGCGGTCTTGTCGAACGCCTCACCGGCGGCATCGTCGATCGATTCGCCCAGCAGCTGATAGCTGCCGATACCGTCGACCCGGACCAGCATGGAGTGGCCGCCGGAAACCAAGAGCGCCACGAAGGGGAACTCGGGGGCCTTCTCTTCCAGCATGGGGGCCAGCAGGTGGCCTTCCATGTGGTGCACGGCGATGGCCGGCTTGTCCCATGCCATGGCCAGCGAGCGGCCTATGGTCGCCCCGACCAGGATGGCACCAACCAGACCTGGCCCCGCGGTATAGGCGATGCCATCGATGTCATCCTTGCCAAGTCCAGCCTCTTTCAAGGCGGCCTGGATCAAGGGGATCGTCTTGCGTACATGGTCCCGGCTGGCGAGCTCGGGAACGACGCCGCCGTAGTCCGCATGCAGCTTGACCTGGCTGTACAACTGGTGGGAAAGGATCCCTTTTTGATCATCGAAGATCGCGATCCCGGTTTCGTCACAGGATGTCTCTATGCCCAATACACGCATTGCTAAAAAATTTCACTGCTAAAATGAGACGGCTATGGTAACCTTCGCGGGTTTTTTAAACCAGAGCGATCTCTGCGGGTTTACTTTCATTCCCTGTCCAGAGTATAATTTCGCACCATTTTAAGACATGCTGATCGATTGAAGGTCAGCTAACAATTTATCACTGAGGTGAAAGGCACATGCCAGTAATCAAAGTCCGTGAAAATGAGCCGTTTGACGTTGCTCTGCGTCGCTTCAAGCGTTCTTGCGAAAAGGCCGGTATCCTGTCCGAAGTTCGTAGCCGTGAGTTCTACGAGAAGCCGACTACCATTCGCAAGCGCGCCAAAGCGTCCGCTGTCAAGCGTCACGCCAAGAAGCTGTCCCGCGAAAACGCACGTCGTATCCGCCTGTACTAATCAAGGGATCATGCCGTGTCTCTGAAGGATCAACTCAAGGATCAGCAAAAGCTCGCCATGCTTGCCAAAGACAAGCCTCGGTTGGGTGCTATCCGCTTGTTGATGGCAGAAATCAAGCAGCGTGAAGTCGATACCCGTGTCGAGCTCAATGATGAAGAGATCCTCGCCGTCGTGACCAAAATGGTCAAACAGCGTCGCGATTCCATCAGCCAGTTTGAAGCTGCCGGTCGCCAGGATCTCGCCGACAAAGAGTCCGCCGAGATCGTTGTGCTGCAGGAGTTCCTGCCACAACAGCTGACCGCAGACGAAATTGCCGCCCTGATCGAGCAAGCCATCACTGAAAGTGGTGCTGCCGTCATGGCTGACATGGGTAAAGTCATGGCTGTCTTGAAGCCAAAAATTCAGGGGCGTGCCGATGTCGGCGCCGTCAGTGCTCAGGTGAAAACCCGCTTGGCGTAACAGGCAACTCTCTTGTTTGGTCGAAGAAGCCGTGCTTCCCATTGGAATGCGCGGCTTTTTTATTTCCTATGCAATGAAACAGGACGGTTATGGCTGGCAGGATCCCGCAATCCTTTATCGATGATCTGCTCGTACGCACGGACATAGTCGAGTTGATCGACTCCCGTGTGCGGTTGAAGAAAGCCGGTAAGAACTACCAGGCTTGCTGCCCTTTTCATAACGAAAAAAGCCCCTCCTTTACCGTCAGCCAGGAGAAGCAGTTCTATCACTGTTTCGGTTGTGGTGCCCACGGCAATGCCATCGGCTTTGTCATGGAGTACGACGGCCTGGAATTCCCCGATGCCATCGAAGAGCTGGCAAGCCTGCACGGTATGCAGGTCCCCCGTGAGCAAACGGCGGGTGGATCAAGCCATAGCCAACCAGCCGTCAGCAAGGATCTGTTCGAGCTGATGAACCAGATTGCGCGCTTCTACGAGAGCAATCTCAAGAACGCGCCTCAGGCGGTGGAGTATCTGAAAGGCCGGGGCCTGACTGGCGAGGTGGTCAAGCGCTTCAACATCGGTTATGCCCCTGGGGACTGGGATCAGGTGCGTCGCCGCTTTGGCGCCAGTCGGGATCACGAACAACTGCTGATTTCGGGCGGTATGCTGATCCCCCGTGACAGCGGCCCGGGCAGCTACGATCGTTTCCGCGATCGCATCATGTTTCCGATCCGGGACAAACGCGGCCGGGTCATCGGCTTCGGTGGCCGAGTGCTGGGCGATGGCACGCCCAAGTACTTGAACTCCCCCGAAACCCCCATCTTCCACAAGGGGCGAGAGCTGTTCGGTCTTTATGAGGTCAAGCAGGCACACAAGGATCCGCGCCGGATCCTGGTGGTGGAAGGCTATATGGATGTGGTGGCGCTCGGCCAGTACGACATCGACTATGCGGTGGCGGCACTGGGGACTGCGACCACCAGCGATCACATCCACACCCTGTTCCGTACCACGGCAGAGGTGGTCTGTTGCTACGACGGCGACAACGCCGGTCGGGAAGCGGCCTGGCGGGCGCTGGATAACGCGCTCTCCCACCTGCAGGATGGCCGTGAACTCAAGTTCGTCTTTTTGCCGGATGGCGAGGATCCTGACTCGCTGGTACGCCAGATCGGCAAGGAGGGGTTCGAAGCGCTGCTCGACAAGGCCCAGTCGTTTGCGGATTTCATGTTTGAACGCCTCGGGCGCGATGCGGCTCTTTCCGGTGAGGCAGGCAAGTTTGAAGTGGCCAACAAGGCCGCTGAGCTGATTCGTCGGGTACCGGAAGGTTTCACTCGCGAGGGGTTGATTACCCGACTCTCCAGCATGATGCGCTGGGGAGAAAACAAGCAGCGGATTGCCGAGCTGTTTGCCCGCAACAGCCAGCCCAAGGCGGAAGCCAACAAACCCAAGGCGACCAAACTGACGCCGATCCGCAGGGCTCTGGCCCTGATGGTGCAGTATCCGGCGATCACCGCCGAGCTGCCGGCCATGCCCGAGTTGGCCGGGCTGCGCCTGCAGGGGATCCCTTTCCTGCTGCAACTGCACCAGCAGATCCTGATCCAGCCGGGAGTGACAACGGGTATCCTGCTGGAGCATTGGCGTGGCACAAAAGAGGGAGAAATACTTGCCCAACTGGCGATGCATGACCTGTTTGAAGAGGTAAAGCTCGATCAGGAGCCCGATATTCTGGGAGAATTGCAGGATACTTTTGTCGGTTTCATCAACCTTTTCCTGAAGCAACGGATCGAAGAATTGCAGGCCAAGGTGGCGCAGGAAGGGCTAAGCTCTGAGGAAACTCAGGAGCTGATGATGCTGATCAGAGAGGTGCAGATTGAGAAAAGAAATGAGAGTGGGGCTTGATATTTGAGTGAGCAGTCCCAATATGAATAGCGTTGCCCGAATCGACGGGATTGAAAGCAAACACTTTATAACCACCTGGCCCCGACAACACTGCGGGCAGGGGTTTCTCATGACCGACGCCGCAACCAGACATAGCATGTCTGGCGGTTTTCTATTAGAATTGGCTATTTGCGCAGCAGCGCACTGTACGCGCAACCTAGCAACACCAACCGGATGAGTTCTATGGAGCAAACCCCGCAGTCTCAGCTTAAACTCCTCGTTGCCAAAGGTAAAGAACAGGGCTACCTGACCTATGCCGAGGTGAACGATCACCTCCCGCAAGACATTGTCGATTCAGACCAGATCGAAGACATCATCCAGATGATCAACGATATGGGCATTCAAGTGGTTGAAAACGCTCCGGATGCCGATGACCTTATCATGGCTGAAGGTGGTACCGCCGATGAGGACGCTGCCGAAGCAGCGGCCCAGGCTCTGGCATCTGTTGAATCTGAGATTGGTCGCACGACCGATCCCGTCCGCATGTACATGCGGGAAATGGGTACCGTCGAACTGCTGACCCGCGAAGGCGAGATCGACATCGCCAAGCGGATTGAAGACGGTATCAACCAGGTACAAAGCTCCGTCGCCGAGTACCCTGAAGCCATCACTTACCTGCTCGAACAGTACGACAAGTACGAAGCCGAGCAGCTTCGCCTGTCCGACATCATCTCCGGCTTCATCGATCCGAACGAAGTGGATGACGTGGCACCGACCGCCACTCATATCGGCTCCGAGCTCAGCGAGGACGACCTCGCCGACGAAGACGAAGACGAAGATGAGGACGAAGACGAAGACGGTGACAACTCCGACGATGACGGCGATGGTGGCCCGGATCCGGAAGTCGCTCGCGAGAAATTCGGTGAACTGCGTGCCCAGTACGAGGTGACTCGTCTCTCCATTCAGCAGAATGGCCGTGCCCACGACGACACCCAGAATGCCATCGCCCAGCTGGCCGATGTCTTCCGTCAATTCCGCCTGATGCCCAAGCAGTTCGATCGCCTGGTCAACAACATGCGGGAGATGATGGAGCGTGTCCGCGTGCAGGAACGCATCATCATGAAGCTCTGCGTTGAGCAGGCCAAGATGCCGAAGAAGACCTTCGTCGCGGCCTTCACCAACAACGAGTGCGAAACTGCCTGGTTCGAATACCAGAAGCAGGCCGGCAAGGCGTGGTCTCCCCGCCTGCTCGAGATGGACGAAGAAGTACTGCGTTCCATCGGCAAGCTGCAGCAGATCGAAGAAGAGACCGGTCTGTCGATTGCCCAGATCAAGGATATCAACCGCCGCATGAGCATTGGTGAGGCCAAAGCCCGCCGTGCGAAGAAAGAGATGGTTGAGGCCAACTTGCGTCTGGTTATCTCCATCGCCAAGAAGTATACCAACCGCGGTCTGCAGTTCCTGGATCTGATCCAGGAGGGCAACATCGGTCTGATGAAGGCGGTCGACAAGTTCGAATATCGTCGCGGCTACAAGTTCTCGACCTATGCCACCTGGTGGATCCGTCAGGCCATTACCCGCTCCATCGCGGATCAGGCCCGTACCATCCGTATCCCGGTGCACATGATCGAGACCATCAACAAGCTCAACCGTATCTCCCGCCAGATGCTGCAGGAGATGGGTCGTGAACCGAACCCGGAAGAGCTGGCCATGCGCATGGGCATGCCGGAAGACAAGATCCGCAAGGTACTGAAAATCGCCAAGGAACCCATCTCCATGGAGACGCCCATCGGTGATGATGAAGATTCCCACTTGGGCGACTTCATCGAAGATACCACCCTGGCTCTGCCAGCGGATGCGGCCACCAGCGAGAGCCTGCGCAACGCGACCCGCGAAGTGCTGGCCGGGCTGACCGCACGGGAAGCCAAGGTACTGCGCATGCGTTTCGGTATCGACATGAACACCGACCACACCCTCGAGGAAGTGGGCAAGCAGTTCGACGTCACCCGTGAGCGTATCCGTCAGATCGAAGCCAAAGCCCTGCGCAAGCTGCGCCATCCGAGCCGCTCGGAAGTGCTGCGCAGCTTCCTGGACGAGTAGTCCCGGGTTCTGTCAGTCTGACATTGCAACAAAAAGCCCCGCCATGCGGGGCTTTGTTTTATCCGTGGTGGCATAGGCGTGAAGAGGGGTCATGGAACCGCTTGAATATGGATGAAATCTCGCCAAGTGGTTGATCTGACTATGGACGGGGTATCCGCCATCCCCTATAATCCACGCCGCTAACCAGCATCAATGGCCCCTTAGCTCAGTTGGTCAGAGCAGTCGACTCATAATCGATTGGTCGTGGGTTCAAGTCCCCCAGGGGCCACCATTTTCAGAAAAAGCCGCTCTTTTGAGCGGCTTTGTCGTTTCTGGCGTTCACCAGCGTTTGTCCAGATCCTCGGCATAGAGCGCCATGGCGTGCCGGTAGGGGAATAGGGCGGGATCCGTGGTGGTGGTCGCGAGGATCCCCAGCAGCGTCTCCATCCCCTCCTTGCTGCGCCCCAGGTTGTAGCAGGTCATGGCACGAAACACCTTGAACTCCACGGCATCGGGGAAGCGGGACAGGGCCTCGTCAAAGGTGGCCAGCGCCTCGGCATGGCGGCCCGTGGTGCGATAGGAGCTGCCAAGTCCAAGCAGGGCTCCGCGCAGCGACGACTCGCCAAGCCCCAGCGACACGGCCTTCTGATAGAGGGGAATGGCCTGGGCCTCTCGCCCCAGCATGTCGTGCAGTCCGGCCACTTCGTAATGCAGCTCGGCGTGGGTTGGGGGCTCGATGAGTTGAAGCAGACCGTGCTGACGGGCTTCCTCGATCCGTCCCTCTGCCTTGAGGGTGTTCAACTGTTTCATATGCGCTCCTGCATGGGGATGAAGGAGCAGTATGCCTGCCGACAGGCTGGCGGGGAACGGGTCATGGGGCCATGAAAAAGGCCTCCCGCCGATGGCGGGAGGCCTGGTTCGGCGCCGGGGCGCAATGGCCCTGGCGTGTGTCCAGCCTTACTGGGCGCTCAGGCTGTAGGCCAGGGTCTGGTCGTTGAAGCGCACCACATAGGCACCGACCACTGCCGTGGTGATGTCTACCCCGGCCAGCTCGGCCACGCCATCCTTGTTGGTGTCGCCGTAGTTCTGGGTCCAGTCCCCCTTGACGTCGAACTTGAAGCGCTGGCTGCCGTTGCCATCACCGCTGCCGGTGAAGGTGACGCTGGCCTGCCAGAGGTGATCCCCGACCAGGGACATGGGGGTGGTGCCCCAGTTGTTGGTGGTGCCGCGAATGTTGAGGCTGGCGACATTCTTGGCATAGGTGACGCTCACCGGAGTCAGGCTGTATTGCAGGGTCTGATCGTTGAAACGTACCCGGTACTGGCCGATGACCGGGGTGAGGATGTCACTGCCGGTCAGTTCGGCCACGCCGTCCTTGTTGGTGTCGCCGTAGTTCTGGGTCCAGTCCCCCTTGACGTCGAACTTGAAGCGTTGGTTGGTCTGACCGTCGAAGGTGACCAGGGCTTCCCACTGATTGTCGGCGATCAGCGTCATGGCAAGGGAGCCCCAGGCATTGGGGGTGCCGCGGAAGTTCAGGGTGGGCAGTACGCTGGCGTAGGTGCCGTTGTCGTCGGTGACGGTCACGGTGGCGCTGGCACTGGCGGTCAACCCTTCCGCATCGGTCACGGTGACCGTCACGGTATGGGTACCCGGGGTATCGAACCGGACTGTCTCGGTGGCGGCGGTGCCCCCGCTGGACCAGCTGTAGCTCACCACGCCGCCATCATCGCTGGAAGCGGAGGCGTCGAACACCACGCTCTCCCCCGCCTTGACGCTGAGGGTTTTGGGGGAGAGGGCGGCGACCGGTGCCTGGTTGCTGGTGAGGGGGGTGACCGTGTAGCGCAGATCGCTCTCGCTCAGGGTGATGCGGTAGGTGCCCGCCCCGCTGACCAGGATATCCTTGCTGCTGCCCTTGTCGGCGATGCCATCCCCTTCGTTGTCGCCGTAGTTCTCGGCCCAGTTGCCGAAGACGTCGAACTTGAAGCGCTGGGCACCGGTGGCGTCACCGTTGCCGGTCAGGGTGAGGGTGGCGGACCAGACACGGTTGGCATCGACGGTCATGGGGGTGTTGCCCCAGGCGTTGTGGGTGCCGCGCAGGTTCATGCTGCTGAACTTGTTGCCCGGCAGGACGGAACCGCCGCAGGGGCTGGCCTTGGTGCAACCGGCGATGATGGCGGCCGCCTTCATGCCGGGGACGTTCAGGCTGGCCTTGCCGCTGCCATCGACGGTGACATAACCGCCGCTGCAGTAGTCATGGCCCCCCAGCAGGTTGCAGTACTCGTCGGCCGGCAGGCCGGTCTGCACCGAGGCTACCAGGCTGCCGCTCTCGTTGTTGATGGCGACGAAGCCCTTGTCACCGCGGCTGAAGGCGATCTGGTTGTTGCCGTTGTCCCACCAGTTGCTGACGGGCTGGCCTTCGGTCCGGTTGTGGAACAGGGCCATGTTCATGATGGTCGGTCGGCGCTGTTCGCAGTTCCACTGGCTGTCCGTGCAGGGCGTGCTGCCCGGCGCCCCCTTGTCGGTTTCATAGGTGCCCATGTTTTCGAAGCGATAGCCCGACATCACCTGCTTCCAGCCATAGGGCCAGGCCATCATGAAGGTGTTGGCCAGATCGTAGCGGGCACCGCTCATGAAGGTGAGCATGCCGCCACCGCCGTGGCCGCGTTCGCGGTCGTGGTTGACCACGAAGACGAAGGCCTTGTTGGAGGGGAGCAGGCCCCAGCTCTCGCCCAGGGTCTTGAGGTTCTTGATCTGGCCATTGAAGTTGGCGGCGAGATCGGTGCCGTATTTGAAGTCGGTGACGGTGTCGATGTAGGTGTAGCGGCCCGGCTGGATGTCGGGGGACTCCCCGCCTGCGCCGATCACCTCCAGGTAGGCCCTGGGGCTGCCCGCCTTGTCGAGGATGGCCTTCACATCGGCCGGTGCCATGTGCTTGGCCGCATCGATGCGAAAGCCCGACACGCCCCAGCCGAGCAGGGTCTTCATGTAGGTGGCGATCTGATCCTGGACGTAGGATGAGCCGGTATTGAGGTCCGGCATGCCGTAGAGGGCGCCGTTCCAGACGTTGTTGCTGTCACCGTAGTTGGTGATGTCGCCGCTGTGATGGAAGTCGTTGTAGCCGAACTGGGGATATTGGTATTGCCCCGAGTTGTAGCTGCCGCCGCCGGTGGCGGTGCCCGAACCCGATGCCAGCTGGTTGAAGACGGCGTCGGCATAGACCTTGACCCCGGCCGCGTTGCAGCGGGCGATCATGCTCCTGAGCTCTGCCTCGCTACCGCCGAAGCTGTTGAAATTCTTGAAGCTGACCGGTTGATAGACGGTCCACCAGACCTGGCTGCCCTGTTTGTGCTCGGCGGGTGGGGTGATCTGGACGCCACCGAACCCCTTGGGCCCGAGCACGGTCTCGCACTCGTTGGCGATGTCGTTGAACTTCCATTGGAACAGGTGAACCATGACTCCTTCGGCGCTGGCAGTGTGGCTGAAAGAGCCGAGTGCCGCCGCCAGCAGGGCGGTTCGAAACAGTGTGTTGTGCATGACGATTTTCCCTTCGATCTTGTTATTGACGTATCACTGTCGTGTAGTCGAACGGACAACAAACAACCTCGTTCAGCTCCGTAGCATTCATGAAATCGACGTGGTTGAAAATCGAACAAGCTGAATTAATTAAGAAATGTGAATGAAAATGCTTTCATGCCATTCGGTGGCAGCAGGAGGATGCAGAGGGGAGCAGATCGGTGCGAGATCCGTCAAGCGGGTAGCGAAGGGGATGAACAGGGGCCCCGCAGGGCCCCGTGAACGTTCAGACGTTGGGTTCCTGCTGCTCGGCACTGGCCCGGGCACGACGCCCTGGCAGCATGCGGGTGACCAGGTTGCTGCGCTGGCGCCAGGAGGTGTAGGCGATGGCGCACAGGTGCAGGGCGATCATGCCCTGGAGTGCCCAGGTGCACCACTCGTGCCAGTCGTCCGCCCCCAGATCGAAGCCGGTCTCGGTGTTCTGGAACCAGCCGGTCCCTGCGGTGGCGAGTACCAGCAGCCAGAGTGCCCAGACCGCCAGCTTGCCGCTGCCGTGATGGCCCGGGGTGGGCGGGGTCCGTTCGCGCAGGGCGTCGGCCTGATGGCGAAAATCCTCCCGGCTCGGGATGAGGGCGCGCAGGCGGGCGTGGCCGCGAGCGAAGGTGAGCCCCCACAGCAGGCGTATGCCGATGAGCACCATGACGGCGTATCCCATCCGCTCGTGCCACTCCTCGCCCGCCTCGTTGAGCCAGAGGTTGCCGATACAGATGGCCGCCACACCCCAGTGGGTGAGGCGCACCAGAGCATCCCAGTGGAAGGGATCAGCCTTTTTGCTTGGCATAGTTGTGGTACTCCTTCTTCAGGTCGTTGACCTTGGCCAGGTGCTCGCGCGCCTTGGCTTCGTCACCGGCCTGGAGGGCTGCCAGGCTGGCATCCAGCTCGCTCTGCACTTCGGTCATGCCTTCCAGGAACTTCTCCTTCTTGGCGGCGGGCATGTTCTTGCTCTTGGCGACGTCCAGCTGGGCCTTCATCTCCTTGATGTATTTCTCCATGGTGGCCGCGTCGTCGGCCTTGACGGCCTGCTTGTAGTTGAAGCCGATCTTCTTCATCGGCTGCTCCAGATCGCCGGCCATGGCAGGCAGGGCCATCAGGCCGAACATCAGGGGCAGCAGCAGGGGACGCACAGTTTTCAGCATGGGATTTCCTTATGAGACGACGAGATTGCAGGTTGTTATAGCACTCATTTGAGTGCGGTTTCACGCATCATGATGCCATGAAAGGGCGATCATTGTATGAAGAAAGTGCGACCAATTGTGACGAATTGTGCAGGGGATTGCTGTGGGAATGTAGCCGAAAGAGAACGGCCACCGGATCTCGCCTCCGGCAGGGATACAAGGGCGCGCATCTGGTCCGGGAAGGGGCTCGCAGGCAGTGAATCATGCTGCCATTATTTATCACACATCGGTTTTTTAAAGTCAGGTGAGTTTTTCTGGTGTTTTTGTTTCTGAAAGCCACCACCCATGGACGATTTCACTGCCCGTACAGACGCCGTGCAACAAAAAAAGGGCCCGCAGGCCCTTTGAGTGATCGGGATCCGGCCCTTACTCGGCCTGCTCGCGCTCGATGGCACGCCAGCCGATGTCCTTGCGATAGAAGATGCCGTCCCACTGGATGCGGCCAGCCAGGGCATAGGCCCGCTGCTGGGCTTCCTGCACCGTGTGGCCGAGGGCGGTGGCGCACAGCACGCGGCCACCCTGGGTCAGGCTGGTGTGTCCTTCCAGGCGGGTGCCTGCATGGAACACCTTCTCCCCTGCCACTTCGTCCACCGGCAGACCGCTGATGGGGTGGTTGCTGGTGTAGTCGCCGGGATAGCCACCCGCCGCCAGCACCACGCCGATGGCGGCACGGGGGTCATAGACGGCTTCCTTCTGATCCAGCTGGCCGGCGCAGGCGGCGAGGCAGAGATCCACCAGATCGGACTGCATCCGCAGCATGATGGGCTGGGTTTCGGGGTCGCCGAAGCGGCAGTTGAACTCGATCACCTTGGGGTTGCCCTCGGCATCGATCATCAGGCCGGCGTAGAGGAAGCCGGTGTAGACGTTGCCCTCGGCCGCCATGCCGCGCACGGTCGGCATGATCACCCGCTCCATCACGCGCTGGTGCACTTCGTCGGTCACCACGGGGGCCGGGGAGTAAGCCCCCATGCCGCCGGTGTTGGGGCCGGTGTCGCCGTCGAAGGCGCGCTTGTGATCCTGGCTGGTGGCCATGGGCAGCACGTGCTCGCCGTCCACCATGACGATGAAGCTCGCCTCTTCCCCGTCCAGGAACTCCTCGATCACCACCCGGGCGCCGGCATCGCCGAAGGCATTGCCGGAGAGCATGTCACGCACCGCCGCTTCCGCCTCGTCGAGGGTCATGGCGACGATCACCCCTTTGCCGGCGGCCAGACCGTCGGCCTTGATGACGATGGGGGCGCCCTTCTCGCGCAGATAGGCCAGCGCCGGCTCCACCTCGGTGAAGTTCTGGTAATCGGCGGTGGGGATGGCGTGGCGGGCCAGGAAGTCCTTGGTGAAGGCCTTGGAGCCTTCCAGCTGGGCGGCGGCGGCGGTCGGGCCGAAGATGGTCTGATCGGCGGCGCGGAAGGCATCGACCACCCCTTTCACCAGGGGGGCTTCCGGCCCGACGATGGTGAGGCCGACCTGGTTCGCCTTGGCGAAGGCCAGCAGGCCCTCGATGTCGGTGGCCTGGATGGTGACGTTCTCGATGCCCGGCTCAAGCTGGGTGCCCGCATTGCCCGGTGCCACGAAGACCTGGGTCACCAGGGGGGAGTGTTTGGCCTTCCAGGCCAGGGCGTGTTCACGGCCGCCGTTGCCAATGATCAGTACTTTCATCGTCTCGCTCGCTTCTGTCTGAGTTCACTGGCGCTGCGGTGGCAACCTGCCAGTGGAAAGGATCCGGTGCTAAAGAGGCAGGGCCGCCATCGGCGGCCCTGGGCTGTCAGTGACGGAAATGACGCATGTTGGTGAACACCATGCACATGCCGTGTTCGTTGGCGGCGTCGATCACCTCCTGGTCGCGCATCGAGCCACCTGGCTGGATGACGCAGGAGATGCCCGCAGCAGCAGCGGCATCGATGCCGTCGCGGAACGGGAAGAAGGCGTCGGAGGCCATGACGGAGCCCGCCACGGTCAGCCCTTCATCCTCGGCCTTGATGCCGGCGATCTTGGCGGAGTAGACGCGGCTCATCTGGCCGGCGCCGACGCCGATGGTCTGGCCGTTCTTGGCGTAGACGATGGCGTTGGATTTGACGAACTTGGCGACCTTCCAGCAGAACAGCAGATCCTGCAGCTCGGCCTCGGTAGGCTGACGCTGGCTGACCACGGTCAGATCCCCGAGCGTCACCATGCCCAGATCGCGCTCCTGCACCAGCAGGCCGCCGTTGACGCGCTTGAAGTCAAAGCCTTGCGCCGGGGCAGTCCACTGGCCGCATTCCAGCAGGCGCACGTTCTGCTTGGCGGCGACCGCCTCGCGGGCTGCCTGGCTGATGCTGGGGGCGATGATCACTTCCACGAACTGGCGGGCGACGATGGCCGCAGCGGTCTCGCCGTCCAGTTCGCGGTTGAAGGCGATGATGCCGCCAAAGGCCGAGGTGGGGTCGGTCTGGTAGGCGCGATCGTAGGCTGCCAGCAGGTCGTCACCGATGGCGACGCCGCAGGGGTTGGCATGCTTGACGATGACGCAGGCCGGTTCGCTGAACTCCTTCACGCACTCCAGCGCCGCATCGGTGTCGGCAATGTTGTTGTAGGAGAGGGCCTTGCCCTGCAGCTGGATGGCGCTTGCCACCGAGCCCGGCGCGGCCTGCTCTTCGGCGTAGAAGGCGGCAGCCTGGTGGCTGTTCTCGCCGTAGCGCATGTCCTGCTTCTTGATGAACTGGCTGTTGAAGGTGCGGGGGAAGCGGGACTCTTCGTCGCCTTCCTTGTTTTCGCCGTAGGAGGGCACCAGGGTGCCGAAGTAGTTGGCAATCATGCCGTCGTAGGCGGCGGTGTGCTCGAAGGCGGCGATGGCCAGATCGAAGCGGGTGGAGAGGGTCAGGCTGTTGCCGTTGCCATCCATCTCGGCGATGACGCGGTCATAGTCTGAGGCCTTGACGACGATGGTGACGTCCTTGTGGTTCTTGGCAGCGGAGCGGACCATGGTCGGGCCGCCGATGTCGATGTTCTCGACGGCGTCTTCCAGGGTGCAACCGGCTTTGGCCACGGTGGCGGCGAAGGGATAGAGGTTGACGACGACCATGTCGATGGGGGAGATAGCGTGCTCGGCCATGATGGCGTCATCCCGGTCGCGACGGCCGAGAATACCGCCGTGTACCTTGGGATGCAGGGTCTTGACCCGGCCGTCCATCATCTCGGGGAATCCGGTGTAGTCGGACACCTCGGTCACCGGCAGGCCCGCATCGGCCAGCAGCTTGGCGGTACCACCGGTGGAGAGCAGGGCCACGCCACGCGCGTCGAGTGCCTTGGCAAATTCCAGGATGCCAGTCTTGTCAGACACACTCAGCAGTGCACGGCGAATGGGTCGAGCTTGTTCCATCACACTATCGTCCTCAGCATAACGGGGACCGTTCCATGGGAGGCGAGGCTCAACACACAGAGAGTCCCCAAATAAATGGAAGTGGGGGATTTCGCAAACCACTCTCGCCCGGGGCGGCCGTTGGCAAAAGCGTTTTAGGAAATGCCCGCTTGACGCGACGCTCTCTTGTGGGCGCGTATTCTACACAAAAAATGTGAGCCGTGGTGGATTTTTTAAAGAGGAAAACCCTTGTGGGATGCGGCGTTAAACGTTTTCTGGTGAATTTTTGTGAAACGTTTGTCTTTTCAGTGTTTTGGGGATAAATGGCCGGCAAGTGAGGGGTTAGCTGCTGCTTTCCTGCCTTTGACTGGCAATCGCCGGGCAAAGAGGTGATAGTGGAGGCCGGTTTATATTGAGTACCATGTCGGGAATGTCATGCGGGGGGAGAGGACCATGTATCGGATCGGTGAACTGGCCAAGGCGTGCGGGGTGAAGGCCGACACCCTGCGCTTTTATGAGAAGAACGGCCTCATCTCGCCGGGCATTCGCAACGAATCCGGCTATCGCCTCTACGGGGAGCAGGACAAGCGGCGGCTGGAGTTCATCATCCGCGCCAAGTCGGTGGGCTTCTCCCTCGCGGACATCGGCGAGCTGCTCGCCCTGGACACCAACAAGGCCAAGGTCACCTGCCAGGAGGTGAAGGCGGTGGCCGACACCAAGCTCGAACAGGTGGAGCAGAAGCTCCTGGAGCTGACCCGTTTTCGCGAGAACCTGAAGGCTCTCTCCGACATCTGCTGCGGCGGCCCGCGCTCGGCGGAGCACTGCGCCATCCTCGAGACCCTGGAGTCCGGCGCCCCTTCCCGCCACGAGCACCACGACCATGAGCACTGAGCTGCGTCGGCCCCGGGTCTCCGCCTTTCTCGCTCTCTCCCTCGACGGTTTCATCGCCGGGGAGGGGGGCGATCTGGCATGGCTGGCCCCCTATGGTGGCGACGGGCCGGAGGAGACCGGCTACAGCGCCCTGATGGCGAGCGCGGACACCCTGCTGATGGGGCGCAACACCTACGATATCGTGAGCGCCTTTCCCGAGTGGCCCTACGGGGACAAGCCGCTGGTGGTACTGACCCACAGGCCCGCCGACCCCCGTCCTCGGGTCTCCTTCCGGCAGGGGGCGCTGGCGCAGGTGCTGGACGAGTTGTGGCAGGGGGGAAGCCGTCACCTCTATCTGGATGGCGGGGAGCTGGTGAGGCAGGGTCTGCAGGGGGCCCTGGTGGACGAGCTGACCCTGTTCTGGGTGCCGGTCACCCTGGGGGGCGGGATCCCGCTCTTTACCGGGCCTCTCCCCACAGGGTTGAGACCGGTGTCGAGCGCCGTGCTGCCAAGCGGCCTGGTGCGGGTTATCTATCACCCCGCCTGACAGCTTGCACGGGGGAGGCAAGAGGCGCACAATCGGCGCGTTTTTCGCCACCTGCCCTTCCAGGCAGGGACGACAGGCAAACACGACAACCCCATCAAGGAGCCCATATGGCCAAGAAGAAGGTGACCTGTGTCACCGCCGAACCCGCCTGCGAACATCAGCGCGGCACCATTCAGGACAACCACCTCAAGGCACTGGTGACCTCCCCCCTGTTCCAGGCCCGGGTCGAGCCGAGCAAGAAGGGCAAGGGCAGCTATCAGCGCAAGGCCAAGCACGGCAAGCGGTGGGAGCCCGGCCAACAGCAGATGGTTAGCGTCTGCTGCTGAACGGGTTTCTGCTTTGGAACCTGTCCACGATCTTGCTGCGAGGCCGTGATCAAGGCTCATGTGCTGCTCGGAATCCTCATGTGTACTTACACACTCCGGTTCCTGCGCTGCTCTTCACCTTGCTGACAGCCCCTCGCGACAGACCGTGAACAGGTTCCTGGAACCAAAACAAGCGGGGCGCTCATGGCGCCCCGCTTGTGTTCCATCTGGTTAAAGGCGGTTGCCTCACTCGTCCATAAAGAGTTCGAGCAGCACGTTGAGGTAGCGATGCCCCAGGGACGTGAGCTGCCAGCTGTCGCCAAGATCCTCGATCAGCTCCTTGGTCCGGGCGATGGCGAGCATGGTCTCTACCCGCTCCAGCGGTAGCCCCGTGAAGGCCTCGAACTCCGCCTTGGGGGCCGGTTCAAACAACCTGAACCGGTTCATGAAGTACTCGAGCGGCAGATCGTCCGCACTCACCTGCCATTGGTTGTCCAGATAGGGGCGGCTCGGATCCAGATAACCTTTCGGATGCTTCACCTTGGCGGTGCGCAGGATCTGCTGGTTGGCAAGATCCGTCACCTTGCCGTGGGCGCCGCAGCCGATCCCCAGATAGTCGCCAAAGCGCCAGTAGTTGAGGTTATGGCGGCACTGATACCCCTCTTTGGCATAGGCCGAGATCTCGTACTGCTGATAGCCCTGGGCGGTCAGCATGGCGTGGCCCTGCTCGTAGATGTCCCACAGGGTGTCATCTTCCGGCAACGTGGGGGGCTTGGAGGCGAATGCCGTGTTCGGCTCTATGGTGAGCTGATACCAGGAGAGGTGCGGCGGCGCGCAGTCGATGGCCTGCTGCAGGTCGTAGAGCGCATCGTCCAGGCTCTGATCCGGCAGACCGTGCATCAGATCCAGGTTGAAGGTGGGAAGCGCGATGGCGTGGGCCAGTTCGGCGGCCTTGCGCGCCTCCTCGGGGCCGTGGATGCGGCCGAGCCGGGTCAATTTCTCCTGCTGGAAGCTCTGCACCCCGATGGAGATGCGATTGATGCCGGCCCGCTGGAAGCCGGCGAACTTGTCCGCCTCCACCGTGCCCGGGTTGGCCTCCATGGTGATCTCGCAGTCCGGGGTCAGTGCGATGCGTGCGCGCACCCCGTCCAGCAGCGCCTGCATGGCGTCGACGGAGAGCAGGCTCGGCGTGCCGCCACCGATAAAGATGGAGGAGAGGGGGCGCCCCTGGGCCCAGTGCAGATCCTGCTCCAGATCCTCCAGCAGGGCTGCCACGTACTCGAGGTGGGGCAGCTCCCCCTTCTGGGCGTGGGAATTGAAGTCGCAGTAGGGGCACTTCTGGACGCACCAGGGCACGTGGATATAGAGGGAGAGGGGCGGCAGTTGCAGCATGGGATTTCCAGTATTCAACAATCAAAAGGGGTCGGGTGGCCTTGGTTGCCGGTGACAACGGGCGGGGCGCCGCGAATGAAACGGGGGCCGACGGCCCCCATTGTAGATGACAACGCGGCGGGAGACAGCGCTTTAGTTGACCGCCGCCAGGGCCGCTTTGAGCTTGGCCAGGGCCTGGCCGCGGTGGCTGAGCTGGTTCTTGAGCTCCGCCGGCATCTGGGCCGAGGTGCAGTCGTGGTCGGGGACGAAGAACACGGGGTCGTAGCCGAAGCCGTGCTGGCCGCGCGGCTCGTCGATGATCATCCCCTCCCAGCTGGCCTGGCAGATGATGGGGGTGGGATCGTCGGCGTGGCGCATGTAGACCAGCACGCACCAGAAACGGGCGCTTTTCAGGTAATCCGGCGCGCCCTTGAGCTCGGCCAGCAGCTTGTCGATGTTCTCCTTGTCGCTGGCACCGGCACCGGCAAAACGGGCGGAGTAGACGCCGGGGCGGCCGTGCAGCAGATCCACTTCCAGGCCGGAGTCGTCGGCCACGGCGGGCAGGCCGGTGACGCGGGCGGCGTGGCGGGCCTTGATGATGGCATTCTCGACGAAGGTGGTGCCGGTCTCGTCGGCATCGGAGACTGCAAACTCGCTCTGCGGGATCACCTGGATCTTCATATCGGCCAGCATGGCGGCCAATTCCTTCACCTTTTTCTGGTTCCCTGTTGCCAGGACAAGCTTGTTCATCACACACCTCCGCAAAAATAATCTGCGCATTCTATGCGGGGGAGGGGTTTAGTAAAAGCGCCAATTGCCCGGGATCCGGTGCCAACGGGGGATCCGGGTTCCACCCCCTGAGAGGTGGAAGAGATACATGTTTCCAGTGGGGAATAACCGAAGTGATTAAATACCATTTCAATTCATTACTCTGAGTCAGTAGACTCGCGGCCCAATCGATATTCCTAGGGCTTGAGGTGACTGATGCCATTGATTCTTTTGCTTGTACTCCTGGTGTTGTTCAGCCCGCTGGCCATCGACATCTATCTGCCTGCCATCCCCCAGATGGCCGAGCAGCTGGGGGCCGAAGTGACCCTGATGCAGGGCACCATCACCTGGTTCCTGTTCAGCATGGGGCTGGGGCAACTGCTGGTGGGGCCGCTGGCCGATCGTTACGGGCGCAAACCCATTGCCCTTGGCGGTGTGTTGCTCTACGGCCTGAGCGCCCTGGCAGCCGGCTTTGCTGCCAACCTGGGCGAACTGATGCTGGCGCGAGTGCTGCAAGGCTTCGGGGCCTGCGCCACCTCGGTGGCCGCCTTCTCGGTGGTCCGTGACAGCTATGGCCCCAAGAAGAGCGGTCAGATGATCTCCTATCTGAACGGTGCCATCTGCTTCATCCCCGCACTGGCGCCCCTGCTGGGTGGCTGGCTCACCGCCAAGGCGGGCTGGTCGGCGAACTTCTGGTTCATGGCGGGTTATGCCGCCGTGGTCGGCAGCTGGCTGCTGTGGCGGATGCCGGAAACCCGTCCTGAGGAGACCAGCAGTGCTGGCCCGCTCATCAGCTGGTCCCGCTACAGCCCGGTGCTGCGCTCCCCGAGCTTCCTGTTCAACGCGGCGCTGTGCATGCTGGCGATGGCGGTGATCCTCGCCTACGTGACGGCGGCGCCGGTACAACTGATGGTAACCCTGGGGCTGGACATGAGTGGCTTCAGCTACTGGTTTACCGCCAATGCGGCCCTCAACATCCTGGCCTGCTTCCTGGCCCCGCGCTTCATCGCCCGGGTAGGGCCAAGACGGACCCTGCGCATCGGCCTGCTGGTGGTGCTGCTCTCCGCCATCACCCTGACCCTGGCCATGCACATCCCGCACCCGCTGGCCATGATGGGCCCGGTGTTCCTCTCCAGCATCGGCTTTGCGATGATCCTGGGCGCCGCCGCCGGTATGGCGCTGGCCCCCTTCGGCCACTGCGCCGGCACTGCTGCCGCCCTGCTCGGCCTGTTCCAGATGAGCGGCTCCGGCGCCCTGGTGGGGATCACCGGTTGGCTGATGCCGGATCCCCTGAGCCAGCTGGCCCTGCACATGTGGCTGCTGCTGCCCCCGCTGGTGATGCTGATGACCCGCCAGGGTCGCCGCTTGTGTTTGCAATAAATCCTGTGCTCTGATGAGCACACTCAGGGGGCCTTGAGCCCCCTTCTCTTTTTCAGGCGACCCGCCTGCCTCGCATGATCACAGACCCGTGGAGAAAACCGGATGAGCCACACAATCAACGCCGCCCTGGTGGGATACGGCTTCGCAGGACAGACCTTTCACGCCCCCTTCCTGGCCACGACCCCGGGCCTGACCCTGCGCTGGGCGGTGAGCCGGGATGCCGCCAAGGTTCAGGCCGCGTTGCCCGGCACCCGGGTCGGCACCCTGGAGCAGGTGCTGGCCGATGACAGCCTCGATCTGGTGGTGATCGCCACCCCCAACGACACCCATGCCCCCATCGCTCGCGAGGCCCTGCTGGCGGGCAAGCACGTGGTGATCGACAAGCCGTTCGCCCTGGATCTGGCCGAAGCGAAGGCGCTGGTCGAGTTGGCGGAGAAGCAGCAACGGCTGCTCAGTATCTTCCACAACCGACGCTGGGACGGGGATTTCCTCACGGTGCGCCGTCTGCTGGCGGAGGGGGCGCTGGGGCAAGTCGCCCAGTTCGAATCCCACTTCGACCGTTATCGCCCCGAGGTGCGCCAGCGCTGGCGCGAGGCGGGCGGCCCGGGCTCCGGTCTCTGGTTCGATCTCGGCCCTCATATCCTGGATCAATCGCTCCAGCTGTTCGGCCAGCCGGACTGGTTGCAGGCGGATCTGGGCAAGCAGCGCCCCGGGGCCCTGGCGGACGACTACTTCCATGTGGTGCTGGGTTATGGCGAGATGCGGGTCATTCTGCACGGCAGTTGTCTGGTGTCGGCCGTGATGCCCCGCTTCGTGGTGCACGGCAGTCAGGGCTCCTTCATCAAGTTCGGCATGGACGTGCAGGAGGAGCAGCTCAAGGAGGGCAAGCGGCCCCCGGCGGCGGACTGGGGCGTGGATCCCGCCCCCGGCCAGCTCAGCCAGATCCGGGACGGTCAGCTCCTGCAGCAGACCGTGGCTGGCGAAGCGGGGGACTACGGCGCCTACTATCGCGGTGTCTGCGCCGCCATCCGGGGAGAGGGGGAGAACCCGGTGCCGGCCGACGAGGCCCTGGCGGTGATGGCCTTGCTGGACCTGGCCCGGGAGAGCGACCAGCAGGGGCAGCGCCTGCCTTGTCAGAAGCTGTCTGACTGACGGCGTTATCCGGCAGCGCCGAGAGCCTGACAGAAAGACAATAGCTGACTGGCAATCGTCAGGTAATTGGCGATTTGTTGTGCGAATTTGGTGGTGAATGGGTGTTTTATATTAATATTTGTCGTTGCAGCAGTGTTTCTTATCATGCCAACGAGAAAATATCATTGTGATACGCGTTTTCATCGGCCGCATATGGGGATATATTTCGCGCGCCTTCGGGCTCCAGCGGCCGGTGTGCCGACAGGAGCCGGGGCGTACAGTGATGGTCCCTGCACCATCTCTCCATCTTTTTTTGAGGGTATGCACATGAACAAAGTACTGGTAGCCGGTATCCTGGGTCTGATGTTGACCGCCTGTGGTCAGAAAGAAGAAGCTGCCGCTCCGGCTGCGACCCCGGCCGCAGACGTTGCTGCCACTGTCGAGAAAGCCGCTAGCGAAGCGTCTGCTACCGTCGAGAAGGCTGCTTCCGAAGCTTCCGCTACTGTCGAGAAGGCTGCCGCTGACGTGGCCACCAAGGCTGAAGCTGCCGTGAGCGATGCCAAGGCCAACTAAGCCAGCACCTCATTGAAAAACGGGCCCGGCGCACTCGCGCCGGGCCCGTTTTTTTATGGCCATGGCGGGGCGTTGCCCGGTCAGCCGAGGGGTTCCACCAGCAGGATGTGGGAGTCGGCCCCCACCACCTTGACCCGGCTGCCGGCCGGCAGCGGCGCGTTGCAGCGCACCGTCCAGACGGTGTCGTCCAGATGCACCCGGCTCATCCCCTGGCTGACCTCGTCCAGCAGGGTCAGCTCGCGGCCCATGTAGCTTTGCATCCGCTCGTTGATGGGAGCGGCGGCATCCAGCCCGGAGCGATCCCGGCGATGCTGCCAGCGCCACCAGGCCCAGGTGGTGAGCAGGGATTGCAGGGCGAAGAGCAGCAACTGCGCCTGCCAGCCGAAGGGCCAGACCAGCAGCAAGAGTCCCACCTCCAGGGCGGCGATGCCGGTCCAGAGCAGGAAGCCCACCGACCCCATCACCTCGATGGCCAGCAGCACGAAGCCGAGCCCCAGCCAGTGCCAGTGGGTCAGCCCCTCGAACAGGGCTGTCATGATTTGCCCGCCTTGCCGTCTTTGTTGAACAGCTCGGCCATGCCCGCCACCGAGCCTATCAGGCTGCCCGCTTCCAGGGGCATCATGATGATCTTGCTGTTGGGGCCTTCACCGATGCGGGCCAGGGCCTCGGTGTATTTCTGGGCCACGAAGTAGTTGATGGCCTGCATGTCGCCCTCGGCGATCGCCTGGGAGACCATGTGGGTCGCCTTGGCTTCCGCCTCGGCGGCCCGCTCCCGCGCTTCGGCGGCGAGGAAGGCGGCCTGACGCTCACCCTCGGCTTTCAGGATCTGGGACTGCTTCTCCCCCTCGGCCTTCAAGATCTTGGACTGGCGCACCCCTTCGGCCTCCAGCACCTCGGCCCGCTTCTGGCGCTCGGCCTTCATCTGGGCGTTCATGGCTTCCACCAGGGCGAGGGGCGGTCGCACATCCTTGATCTCGATCCGGGTCACCTTGATGCCCCAGGGGGCGGTGGCCGCATCCATGGTGCGCAGCAGCTTCTCGTTGATGGTGTCGCGCTGGGAGAGCATCTCGTCCAGCTCCATGGCGCCGAGCACGGTCCGCATATTGGTCATGGTGAGATTGCGGATGGCGCTGGTGAGATCATTGACCTCGTAGCCCGCCTTGCGGGCATCCACCACCTGCACGAAGCTGATGGCGTCGATGGTGACGTTGGCGTTGTCCCGGGAGATCACCTCTTGGGCCGGGATGTCCAGCACCTGCTCCATCATGATGATCTTGTGGCCGATGCGGTCGATGTAGGGGATCAGCAGGTTGAGACCCGGGGAGAGGGTGCGGGTGTAGCGGCCGAAGCGCTCCACGGTCCAGTTGTAACCCTGGGGCACTATCTTGATGCCGGCACTCAGGGTGGCGAGTACCAGGAATATGAAGATCCCCAATACAATCAATGACTCATTCATGATTAAGCTCCTTATGAAACACTTTCACTAGCCTAGGGTCTGGTGCCATCCACCACAAGCAGATTCGCTTCTCTATTGCCGCCACACGGCTTTACTAATTACCAAAACGCATTAAAGAGCATTTTTTATTATTTTGAGGGATAAGCGCTCCTGCCTATAGTCGCCCCAGATGTCGCGATGCCGAGGAGCGGGCCCTGATGGATTATTTACCTATGTTTGCCAGGTTGGAAGGCCGCCCGGTACTGCTGGTGGGCGGGGGCGAGGTTGCCCTGCGCAAGGCGCGCCTGCTGCTGGCGGCAGGTGCCCGGATCACCCTGGTCTCTCCCGCGATCGAGCCCGAGTTCCATGAATTTGCCGGTCGCTTCACCCATGTGGCGGCGCGTTTCGACCCGGCCCACCTGGCAGGGCAGATCCTGGTGGTGGCCGCGACCGACGATCTCGAGGTCAATGCCCTGGTCTACCAGAGCGCCACCGAGCGCGGTCTGTTCGTCAACCTGGTGGATGACCCCGAGCGCTCCAGCTTTATCTTCCCCTCCATCATCGATCGCAGCCCCATCGTGGTGGCCGTCTCCAGCGGCGGCAAGGCCCCCGTGCTGGTGCGTCTGTTGCGCGAGCGGCTCGAGAGCCTGCTGCCCCGCCACCTCGGCGGTCTGGCGGAGCTCTCCGGCCGGGTGCGCCGCCGGGCCAAGCAGGTGCTGGCCTCCCTCTCCGATCGCCGCCGCTTCTGGGAGCGCGCCTTTGCCTCCAACACCCTGGCCGGTCTGATTGAGAAAGCCGATTGGCAGGGTGCCGAGCAGTGGCTGAACGAGGGACTGGACAAGGCCCGTACCGAAGTGGGCGAAGTGGTGCTGGTGGGGGCGGGCCCGGGAGATCCTGGCCTGCTGACCCTCAAGGCGCTGCAACAGATCCAGCAGGCCGAAGTGGTGCTCTATGACCAGCTGGTCTCCCCCGAGATCCTGGACCTGGTGCGCCGCGATGCCACCCTGGTGTCGGTCGGCAAGAAGGCGGGTGCCCACAGCGTGCCCCAGGAAGAGACCAATCGCCTCTTGGTGGAATACGCCAAAGCGGGCAACCGGGTGGTGCGCCTCAAGGGGGGCGATCCCTTCATGTTCGGCCGTGGCGGCGAGGAGCTGGAAGTGCTGGCCGAGGAGGGCATTCCCTTCTCCGTGGTGCCCGGCATCACCGCCGCCGCCGGTGCCACCGCCTATGCGGGCATTCCGCTCACCCACCGCGACCATGCCCAGAGCGCCGTCTTCATCACCGGCCACTGCCAGAAGGAGGGCAAGGAGCCCGACTGGCAGCAGCTTGCGGCCACCAACCAGACCCTGGTCATCTACATGGGGCTGATGCGCTCCGAGCATATCCAGCAGCAACTGGTGAGCCATGGCCGACGCGCCGCCACCCCCATCGCCATCATCGAGCGGGGCACCACGGCCCGTCAGCGGGTGCTGACCGGCACCCTGGCGGATCTGGCCGAGCTGGCCCAGCAGGCGGTGAGCCCGTCGCTTATCGTCATCGGTGAAGTGGTGGCCCTGCGCCAGCAACTCGCCTGGTTTGGCGAACAGGGGCAAGGGCAGGAGGCAGAAAGCGGCCACGAGCTCAAGCTGGTGAGCCTGACCTGAGAGGCGAGACCCGAATCGATTTGACGGTGCGGCCAAGGCGGCACCGAACTGAACCAACACCGCGCCCCGAGCAGGTGCGATAGCAATGAACCGAGGACCCAGACATGGACCGTGAAAGACTGACCCAACTGCAGCCATCCGATGCACAGAGCATCCGTGCAGGTGTCACCCGCGAGCGACTGACTCACCTGCAGCAACTGGAAGCCGAGAGCATCCATATCATCCGCGAGGTGGCCGCCGAATTTGAAAACCCGGTGATGATGTACTCCATCGGCAAGGACTCCTCCGTCATGCTGCACCTGGCCCGCAAGGCCTTCTACCCGGGCAAGATCCCCTTCCCCCTGCTCCACGTGGACACCAACTGGAAGTTCAAGGAGATGATCAAGTTCCGGGACGAGACCGCCAAGAAGTACGGGCTGGATCTCATCGTCCACAAGAACCCGGATGGTCTGGCCATGGACATCAACCCCTTCGTGCACGGCAGCAGCAAGCACACCGACATCATGAAGACCGAGGGGCTCAAGCAGGCGCTCAACAAATACGGCTTCGATGCCGCCTTCGGTGGTGCCCGTCGCGACGAGGAGAAATCCCGCGCCAAGGAGCGTGTCTACTCCTTCCGCGACAAGTCCCACCGCTGGGATCCGAAGAACCAGCGCCCGGAGCTGTGGCGCGTCTACAACAGCCAGGTCAACAAGGGGGAGAGCATCCGTGTCTTCCCGCTCTCCAACTGGACCGAGCTGGACATCTGGCAATACATCTATCTCGAGAACATCGACATCGTGCCGCTCTACTTCGCGGCCATGCGCCCTGTGGTGGATCGCGGCGGCATCAAGATCATGGTGGATGACGATCGCATGCCCATCGGCCCGGAAGACGAAGTGAAGCAGGAGCTGGTGCGCTTCCGTACCCTCGGCTGCTACCCGCTGACCGGGGCCATCGAATCCAATGCCACCACCCTGCCGGAGATCATCGAAGAGATGCTGATCACCACCTCGAGCGAGCGGCAAGGGCGGCTCATCGACCACGATCAGGCCGGCTCCATGGAGCAGAAGAAGCGTCAGGGCTATTTCTAAAAAAATGTTCTAAGGAATCGCAACATGAACAACCACATTCAGACCGCCATCAGCGAACAGGGCATTGAAGCCTACCTGCACGCCCAGCAGCACAAGAGCCTGCTGCGTTTTCTCACCTGCGGCAGCGTGGACGACGGCAAGAGCACCCTCATCGGCCGCCTGCTGCACGACTCCCAGCAGATCTATGAAGATCAGCTCAAAGCGCTGGAGTCCGACAGCCAGAAGCTCGGCACCACCGGCGAGAAGCTGGACCTGGCCCTGCTGGTGGACGGCCTGCAGGCCGAGCGCGAGCAGGGCATCACCATCGACGTGGCCTACCGCTATTTCTCCACCGCCAAGCGCAAATTTATCATCTCGGATACCCCGGGCCACGAGCAGTACACTCGCAACATGGCCACCGGCGCCTCCACCTGCGATCTGGCCATCATCCTGATCGACGCCCGCAAGGGGGTGTTGGATCAGACCCGTCGCCACAGCTTTATCGCCAGCCTGCTTGGCATCAAGCAGTTCGTGGTGGCGGTCAACAAGATGGACCTGGTGGAGTTCAGCCAGGAGGTGTTCGAGCGCATCAGCTTGGAGTATCGCAAATTCGCCAAGAAGCTCAGCGTCGACACCATCCATATCGTGCCGGTCTCGGCGCTGGACGGTGACAACGTGGTCAACCCAAGCGACAAGCTGGCCTGGTATCAGGGCGAAACCTTGCTCTCTCTGTTGGAGTCTGCCGAAGTGGAGCGCGAGCTGGAGCGTCATCCGGTGCGCCTGCCGGTGCAGTACGTGAACCGCCCCAACCTCGATTTTCGCGGCTTCGCAGGCACCCTGGCCTCCGGCATCCTGCGGGTCGGCGACCGCCTGGCCGTGCTGCCCTCCGGCAAGGAGAGCACGGTGACTCGCATCGTCACCTTCGACGGCGATCTCGACTACGCCCTGCCGGGTCAAGCCATCACGGTCACCTTCGCCGATGAGATCGACATCAGCCGTGGCGACCTGCTGGTGGACGCCGCCAGAAAACCGCTGGTGACCCAGAACCTGCTGGCCCACATCGTCTGGATGGGGGAGGAGTCCCTGCAACCGGGCCGGGTCTATGACGTCAAGCTGGCCACCAAGAAGAGTCGCGGCCAGGTGGAGGCCATCCGTCACCGTATCGAGATCAACAAGCTCGATGAGCTGGATGCGAGCGAACTCAAGCTCAACGAAATTGGCCTGTGCGAGCTGAGCCTGACCGACCCGGTGGCGTTCGACCCGTATCAGGAGATCCGCGATACCGGCAGCTTCATCCTCATTGACCGGCTGACCAACGTCACCGTCGGTGCCGGCATGATAGTGGAAGGGCTGGCGGCCAAGGTGATGGCAGGACAATACAGCGAGTTCGAAGTGGAGCTCAACGCCCTGGTGCGCAAGCACTTCCCCCACTGGCAGGCGCTGACCATCAGCAACGATTCCGGCAAGGAGTAAGCCCATGACCTGGCAACAATCCCTGGTGCTGGGTCTGCTGGCTGCCCTCGTCGCCCTGCTGATCCAGGGCAAACTCCGGCCGGCGCTGCTCTTCTCGGGCGCCGTGCTCATCACCTACCTGAGTGGCCTGGCGGACATCAACGCCGTGGTGGCGGGCTACACCAACAGCGCCCTGCTGACCCTGGTGTTGTTGCTGCTGGTGTCGCTCGCGGTGGAGAAGACCCGGGTCATGAGCTGGTTTGCCAACCTGGTGGGCACCGGCTCCTTCAACAAGGTGCTGGTGAAGGTGTGGTTTTCCACCGCCTTCCTGTCGGCGTTCGTCAACAACACCGCCGTGGTGGCGTCCATGCTGGGGGCGGTCAAGCGCAACCCCAACCATGCGCCCTCACGGCTGCTGTTGCCCATGTGCTTCGCGGCGACCTTTGGCGGTGTGCTGACCCTGATCGGCACCTCCACCAACCTCATCGTCAACAGCTTCCTCATCAAAATGGGGGCCAAGCCGCTCGGCATGTTCGACTTCTTTATGGTGGGGGCGGGGACCCTGCTGACCGGCCTCATCGCCGTGTTGCTGTTTGCCCGCCACCTGCCGGAGCAGGACACCGAGATGAGCCGGGAATCCGGCTATTTTCTCGAAGCCAAGGTGGGCCCCGGCTCGCCGATGGCCGGGCGCAGCGTCAAGGAGAACGGCCTGCGCAGCCTGAAAAGCCTCTATCTTGCCGAGATCATCCGGGGCAACCAGGTGATCTGCCCGGTGCAGCCGGAACACGAGCTGCACGAGGGGGACATGCTGCTGTTTTGCGGCGACGTGGAGAGCGTCGGCGTATTGCAGGAGCTCAAGGGGCTGGATCTCTACGGCCAGCACCGCCTCAACGGCCAGCACCTGGTGGAGGTGATCGTCAGCCACAGCTCGCGCCTGGTGGGTCAGACCATCAAGGATGCGGAGTTTCGCACCCACTTCGATGCGGTGGTGCTGGCGGTGCGCCGGGGCGAGACCCAGCTCACCGGCGGCCTCGGCCAGATTGAACTGCACGCAGGGGATACCCTGCTGCTGGCCCCCGGCCCCAAGTTTGCTGGCAACAAGTCCCTCTCCCGGGAGTTCGTGGTGGTGAGCGGGCTGGAGGCCTCCACCCGGCTCGATGCCACGCGCAGCGCCGCCGTGGTGGTGGGGTTCCTCGGGGTGCTGACCCTGTCGGTGCTCGATCTGGTGCCGCTGTTCAAGGGCTTGCTGGTGATGTTGGTGGTGCTGCTGTTCTCCCGCATCCTGACCCTGGACGAGATCCGCCGCCGTTTTCCGCTGGATATCTGGCTGGTGGTGGGCGGGGCCCTCGCCATCGCCGATCAGCTGGAGAAGAGCGGCCTGGCCAAGCTCATCGCCGACTGGCTGATGGGGGAGTTCAACGGGGCCAGTCCCTTTATCGCCTTCGTGGGGATCTATCTGTTTACCCTGGTGCTGACGGAGCTGATGAGCAACAACGCGGCGGCGGCGCTGGCCTTCCCCATGGGATTCCAGCTGGCGCTCAGCATGGACGTCTCCACCATGCCGTTCATTCTGGCGGTGCTGTTCGGGGCGAGCTCCAGCTTTATCCTGCCCTACGGCTACCAGACCAACCTGATGGTCTATGCGGCGGGCAACTACAAGATGCCGGATTACCTCAGGCTGGCGGTGCCGGTCTCCCTGGCCTACAGCATCGGGGTGATCGTCATGGTGCCCCTGCTGTTTCCGTTTTAAGGTCTGATACCGGGGGATGTGTTAAGGGCTGCTTATGTTAACGCAGCTTTTATCAAGGCTGCTTATGATGCAGGGGAGTGCCAGGGCACTGGCATCCAGGCGTGAGCGCCAATCAGGGGGGTGCATGCGCAATATCAGGGCATCAGTACCTTGCCGCCTCATCGCGAGGCGGCTCCCCGCGGTAGCGGACAGTGTCAGTATTGAGGCGTGAGCGCCGATCAAGGAGTGTTGGATGAGCAATGCCATGGCATCAGCACCTTGCCGCCTCATCGCGAGGCGGCTTCCCGCGGTAGCGGACAGTTTTCAGTATTGCGGCGTGAGCGCCAATCAAGGAGTGTTGGATGAGCAATATCGTGTGGCATCAGCATGCCGTCGACAAACAGAGCCGGGCCGAGCAGAAGGGGCAAAAGCCCCTGGTGATCTGGTTCACCGGGCTCTCCGGGGCGGGCAAGTCCACCCTGGCGGGGGCGCTGGAGCAGGCGCTGGCCGCCTCGGGCAAGCACACCTATCTGCTGGATGGGGACAATGTGCGCCACGGCCTCTGTGGCGATCTCGGCTTCGATGACGCGGCCCGTCAGGAGAATATCCGCCGGGTCGGCGAGGTGGCGAAGCTGATGGTGGACGCGGGCCTGATCGTCCTCACCGCCTTTATCTCGCCGTTCCGCGCCGAACGGGATCTGGTACGCAGCCTCCTGGGTGCCGACGAATTCGTCGAGGTGTTTGTGGATGCGCCGCTCGCCGTCTGTGAAGAGCGCGACCCCAAGGGGCTCTACAAGAAGGCGCGGGCGGGGGAGATCCGCAACTTTACCGGCATCGACTCCGCTTATGAGGCGCCGGAACAGCCGGAGATCCATCTGCTTAATGCCGGCAAGCCGGTGGCAGCGCTGGTGGATGAACTGCTGAGCGCACTGCGACAGCGGGGGTTAAACGATTAAGTGTATGGAGATGGTATTCACCTGACAGTTGCCCACAAAAGGGAGTGGTCATACGGCTTCAAACCGGATAACAAAACGGTACCCCTACCGTGTTAT